>JBEIEG010000016.1:0-21716 GCA_040383035.1 Hyphomonadaceae bacterium
CGAAGGTCCCCGTCCAGCCGCCGGGGCCGGTGGAGAGAGTGTGCGTCTCATCTATCAGCAAAAGGGTATCATTCGCGCGGGTTAAACGGCGTACTTCATCCAGAAAATCCGGTGCCGGCGCGACCATGCCGCAATTGGTCAAAGCCGGCTCCATAATCACGCAGGCGATGTCTCCCGGCACCAATGCAGCAGCCAGCGCCTCCACATCATTGAAGGGGATGCATGACGTAACTGCTGCAAGATCATATGCCTGGCCCCACAGACTGGGCTTAGCCACCGTCTGTCCTGCCGTCAGATTAACCGCAGTTTCATCGACCGCCCCGTGATAGCAGCCGTCAAAGACGAGTATTTTCGACCTTTTGGTGATGGCCCGCGCCGCACGAAGGGCAAAGCGATTGGCATCTGAGGCGGACAAAGTAATCTGCCAATAGGGCATGCCAAACCTAGCCTGCAGGAGGCTACCGACTTCTTCAACATCGGCGGATGGCAACATGGAGGTAAGCCCTCGCGATGCTTGCGCCTGCACGGCCTTGGCAACAGACTCGGGATTGTGGCCGAACATGGCCCCCGTGTCGCCCAAACATAGATCAGTCAACACATGGCCGTCGAGGTCAGTCAGGCTCGTTCCGCTCGCTTGTTGGACCACTAAGGGAAACGGCATCGGCCAGTCCAACATCCAATGCTGAGGCACCCCGCCGAAAAAGCCGTTCTCTTGGTTTGCGCGCGCGGCAGACAGGGGTCGGCTTCGCCGATAAGCTGCGCTTTCGCGCGCCTTAAACTCCCTCAACTTCTCCCTGACGATTGGCACATTCCACCTCAGAATTTGTTATAACGTTCTAAGGGTGGGGTTGGTCAAGCCAAAAACGGCATTAAATGCGGTTTATCATCCAATCGAGGCCATCTTGTACATCTGCGGCAATCGCCGCTCGCAATCCCGCTTCATCTCCACTTTCAAGCGCCTTCAGCGCATCGCCATGGCGATCGGATAGATCAAGGTCATTAACCGCATCGGGAAACATCAGCCGCATGAAGGGACCAAAACGCACCCAAATACTCTCAATCATCGGGATAATGACCGTTGAGGGGCAGGCTCGGTAGAGGCCAAAGTGGAATGCGTGGTTGCTGGCCATATAGCCGACAATATCACCCTGTCGCAGTGCCGCATCCATAGCGTCATTGGCCTCTGCCATTGCTTGGCGGTGGTTGCTGGTTATGAAGGGCAGCGCCCTTGCTGCTGCCTCTGGTTCCAAGAGCGTACGGGCGCGCATCAATTCTACGATCCCGGTCCGGTCCATTTCAGGAACCGTGATCCGTCGGGTTGCTCCCATGCTAAGGGCATGCTCTGCCGTTAACCGCCAGACCGCATCCCGCACAGGCGTGACGCTGCCGCCCAGCTCGGTTGCCAGCGACCTCAGGCTGAGACTCTCACCTGGCGCAAATGCCCCACGCGAGAGGCGGGCCCGCAATTCTTGATAAATCGCCTCGTGCAACGGTTCAGCACGATCGACAGCCTCTCCGGCAGGGATTTCTGATACAGACATGTTTCTATTGTTCGGTTATTTTGATTGCGCTGTCGATCATTTTCCGATCACAAAACTTGGCAAGCAGACTCAAATGACAGACGAGGTAGGCGCGGGAACAAGTCTTTATCTGTTCCATGGCCTAAATTTACCAGGAAATTTGATTTCCAGCCATTTTCTTTGAAGAAGGCACCATCGAGGCCCGCATTATCAAAACCGCTCATGGGGCCACAATCGAGACCAAGCGAACGGGCCGCCATCATCAAATAGCCGCCCTGTAGTGTGCCGTTGCGAAAAGCCGCTTCTGCGCCACCATCTGGCATGTCGGAGAACCATTTGGCAGCATCTGGATTATGGGGAAACAGCTCCGGGACTTTATCGTAAAACTTTGGATCACTCGCCACAATCACGGTCCAAGGAGCCGACATGGTTTTGTCGACATTACCGGGTGCCAAATAGGGCTTTAGCTTCGCTTTACCTTCTGCTGAGCCAATAAAGGCAAACCGGGCAGGCGAGCAATTCGCGCTAGTCGGTCCCCATTTCGTGAGATCATAGACAGCGCGCATCAAGCTTTCAGGCAAAGTCTCTTCCACCCATCCATTGCGAGTACGGGCATCTACAAACAATTGGTTCAAAGCTAAGTCGTCCAGCGCGCCCATTATGATCACCCTTCGAAATAAGGAATAAGTCTATAAAGCCTGCTCTACCCGCAAGACTTCGGGGACATAATGCTTGAGCATATTCTCAATGCCCTGCTTCAATGTGATGGTTGAGGACGGGCAGCCGGCGCAGGAACCACGCAGGCGCAGATAAACGGTGCCGGTTTCGGGCTCAAACCGATCGAAATCAATGTCACCGCCATCTTGGGCAACAGCCGGACGTACGCGCGTTGCCAGCAATTCTTCGATCTCACGCACGATCTGGGCCGCATCGCCACTATAGGCTCCGGCAGATGACGAAGGCTCAGCGGTGACGCTGTGTGTCATCACCGGCGCACCTGAGACGAAAGTGTCCATGATGGCACCTAAAAGAGATGGCTTAATATGTGGCCATTCGGTGTCAGCATCCTTCGTCACCGTGATAAAGTCAGCACCAAAAAAGACACGGCGAACCCCGTCAACCTTGAACAATGCGGCAGCTAATGGTGATGCAGCGGCGGCCTCAGCGTCATTAAACTCAATCGCCCCATCTGGATGCACGTCGCGTCCGGGCAGAAACTTAAGGGTGGCGGGGTTCGGGGTTGCTTCGGTTTGAATAAACATGGGTTAGACATGGCCCTCTTGGTGCAGAAATTCAACTTTTTTCAGGACTGGGCAGTGGATTTGGATGCGCTAGGTCGCAAGGTCTGCCAACTCTTCATCACTTAGTCCCGCTGGCACAATCATAATCGCTACGGCGCGGGCTCCAAAGCCAAAACCTCCCCGCATGGCTGCCGCAACCAAGGGCCCCGGGCCGCCGCGTCCAGCCGCCGCCGCCAGCAGAAGGGTCTTTACACTAGGCGTCGCATCGATGAAGGCGCGGATTTGATGATCAAGCGTTCCTTCTTGCACGACCAATTCAGGGGCGAGACCCGCAGCCTGCCAAGCGACATCAGAGAGCGCTTGCAAGTCGTCTAAAGCCTCAAGTCGCATACGCTCACGCATCGCTTCGCCCATCGCCGACCAAAGTCCGGGGTCCATAGGCTCTACCACGCGCAGAATGATTAGCCTTGCATCCGTACTGGCAGCGCGCAGCGCACCGAAATAAACCGCTGCCCGGCACTCTGGGCTATCATCAGCAATACAGAGAAGTTTGCGCTCGCCCATGTCTTCTATCCGTTAGCGTTGCAGGATGTCGGTGATCTCGCGCATTTTCGAGCGAGCACGGAGGAGGTAGAAGCCTTCTGTTGACAAGTGGTTTGGCATCAAGAGCGCATTGGGTGACGCATTTTGCACGATCAATGGCTGCAAGCTGGCTGCAGTGGCCAGATCTGCCAGCATCGCATCATACAAACCTGCTACCCTGCGCTCTACAATGACATCTTTGAAGTCTTCGCGTACGGCGCGCAATGCGATAAAATAGGCGTAAGACTGGCCTTTGACAAAATAGAAAAGCTTGTCTGCCCGCCGATCGATAAAGACCTTTCGACCTGCGCCTATCTGCTTCTCTAGGGCATCAGAAGACGACCCAAGGTCGAGGGCCGATCGCGCCAACAAAGCCTGCAAATTGTCCGCGCGCTCATCGAAAACCGCCCTACCGTCCGCGACGCGCGCATTATACGCCATCAAAGCAGTGCGCGCTTTGCGATATTCCTGATCCGCTGAAGAGGTTGGCCAAGGGTCTAGCAACCACGTGTCCGGTTGACGAGACAAGCCCTGCCGCGCCCGGCCAAGGTCTGGATCGGCCGCCGAGGTGCCGCGCGACCGGCCAACATAGCTTTCGATCTCTACCGTGATATTCGATAGAGCTTTGACTATACCCGACTGGAAATTGGCCATGTTACCGCCATAGCGCAGGAGCGCAGCTGGCTGGAAAGGTTGGGTATTGGGTGCCCAAGCAGTTTGATTGATTTCACGGTCAATCAGGCCAGCGATGACTGCAATAGTGCGCGATGCACCTGGGCCGGGATCATCAGCCTTAAAATTCAAATCATCATTGATTCGATGGGTAAGGACGGCCCCTAGAATGTAATAGATCGGAACAACAACTAAAACACCTGCAATTGCCCAAACTTGCCAACCCCGCTTAGGCTTGGCGGTGACCGGCGCAGCGGCGGGGGCGACCTCCGCCGCGGCAAATGGATCCTTGGCGGGCTTTGGTGTAACCGCTCGCTTCAGACCAGCCAGACTATGTCGCACGCGTTGACCAAAATCCATCTGACGTCTCCGAATAAACAACCTACTGGGGCCACCTTGGTTTCAAGTGGCGCTGCCTCGCATCCAGATCAATAACGACAACCCACTCTATAGCAAGTCAAGAACCAAGGGGCGGCAATAAAATCGACGCAGACTATGCCATGTTTTGGGTGGAAATTATAACATAAATCTACTCAAAAAAAGGACCATTGTTGAGGTTTAAACGCCTGCGGGCTCTCCGATTAGTAGTACCATAATCGATCAAAAATAGAATCGAACCAGGGCCTCCTCAGCTCACTACGATCCAACTGGCGGATTTTACCTGAGTCACAGGTTCGTGACTCTAGACCTCAAGCGAATTCGCACTATAGTACAAGTATCATAAGGCTTCGACGCCGATTTTGAGAGGAAAAACCATGAAAAGACAAATTTTGGGTTCTGGAATTGCTGTCTCGCTTGCGGCGTTGGTTCTGGTAGCAGGCTGCGGACAACAAGCCAGTGAGAAGGCAGAAGCTCCTGCCCCGGCTACCGAAGCTGCAGCCCCTGCTGCGACAGAAACTGCTGCCGCGCCCGCAGCTGAAGCTGCCGCGCCTGCAACTGAAGCGGCCGCTCCGGCAGCTGATGCTGCGGCTCCTGCTGCCGCTGCCGCCGCGGCTCCAGCCGCTGGTGCAATGGTTCTGGCGATCACGGATAAAGCTGGCGCAACCCTCTCGGGCGACCCAACTAAAGGTGAAGCCGTTTTCCGTCAGTGCCAAACCTGCCATGTCGTGACTGCTGGCGTGAACAAAGTTGGCCCATCCTTGCACAACATCATCGGCCGCACCGCAGGCCAAGTTGCTGGCTTCCGTTATTCTGAAGCGAACAAGAAGTCCGGGATCACTTGGACTGAGCAAGAGATTTACACCTATCTAGAAAATCCAAAGGCACGTATCCCAGGCACCATCATGGCCTTCGTCGGGATCAAGGATTCGCAAAAGCGCGCAGACTTGGTGGCTTATCTAAAGACCCACACCAACTAAATCATGGTTTAACCTTAGGCCAACACAAGCTGGCTGAAAGGCAAAAATATAAGGCGGGATGCATAAGCGTCCCGCCTTTTTCATGCGCGCCGAAATCCGCCTAAATCTTGCGCCGCGCGAGGTCAGCTAGGTGAAGCGGCAACGACAGGGCAAGAAACAAAGCAACCCAGACCAAGCTGGATTGCGTTAGGGCTGCACGTAAGGCCAACATGAGGCACGCACCAGGTCCAAGGGCCAGAACAAGGGTAAACGCTCGTGTCGCCAAGGTGCCACTCCTTCCAAAGAGGCAGAGGGCCAGAAACTCTAAAGCAATCACCACCAGTGCCACGTCTATCGCAAGGCCGGAGGTAAATAAGTGGGTGAGGATAGGCAGAAAATTATCAGGCATTTCGGGCTTGTGCTTGCGGCTTCAAGTAGGCGAAAGACCCAGCAAATGGCCCATATCCTTAAAGAATATACGGGCATGGGCCGCAGGCTTAGCCCGCACCAATTCCTTATTCATATAGGCCTGCCAAGTCAGATGTTGCACATCGGGATCACCGCAAATTTGGACAAATCGCTCCCGCCGTTTGTCGCTACGGTACCAGAAGTGCTGCATGACCCCCAGAATCCAGAAGACCTTGCCATGCGCCTTCATAAAGCGCTGGCGGGCGAGTTTAAGCGCTGAGACTTTGCCGGTAGCCAGCGCTTCTGAAACCGCATTGGCGGCTTCCCGGCCACACACCATGGCATAATAAATGCCTTCACCCGACGAGGGGGCAACAACGCCCGCGGCGTCACCAGCCAGAAGAACATCGCGCCCATTGTCCCAGCGCTTTAGAGGCTTTAGCGGGATTGGCGCGCCTTCGGTTCGCACCGTCTCACAAGCATCAAGGCCTGACGCCGCACGCAAGTCCTTGATGGCACCGCGCAGCGAGAAACCTTTGTGCGCGCTACCGACACCAATGCTGGCGGTCGATCCATGCGGGAAGATCCAAGCATAGAAATCTGGCGATAAATGTCCCTGGTAATAGACATCGCACCGGCTCGCGTCGAAGTCGCCCGAAATTGTCTCGGGCACGGATATAATTTCGTGATAAGCAAAGACACATGGGATTTTCTCGGCACCCTTGATTGTCTGTTTGCCAACTTTAGAACGCGCGCCATCGGCTCCGATCACATAGCGGGCAGTGACTTGTTGAGCTTGGCCTTCACCATCCACATAGTGGATTAGGCTGGGCCCATCTGCTTGATGCTCCAAACGCTCAAATTCACCCTTGCGCCGTTCGGCCCCTGATTGGGCAGCCCGTTCGCGCAGGAACTCGTCGAATGTATCGCGATTGACCATGCCGACATAGCCGCCTTCAATCGGCATATCGACCGCTTTGCCGCTGGGCGCGATCATACGGGCGGCGTTGGCGTGGGCGCAGAGAAGATAAGCTGGAATATCAAAATCGCGCATGAGGCGCGGCGGAATAGCGCCACCACACGGCTTGATCCGACCTGCCTTGTCCAAAAGCATCACGCGATGACCTAGCAATGCCAGATCGGTCGCCGCCGTTGCGCCGGATGGTCCGCCACCGACGACTATGACATCAAATTCTGCGGGCTTTGCCATCGTCCTATCCTTGTGTCAGGGGGGGGCCTCGTCCCACAAGTTGGGCTGGCATATCGGTTTCTGCGAAGACGCGCGATTTTTGGTGCTCAAGGCGGCTGGCGAGATACGCAGCGACCAAGAAAAGAGCGCCTTCAATGACAAATACAACGAGGAACGCGTGGCCGGTTTCAGGCAATACCGCCCGCAAACCATCGACGCCCATGGCTCCAAAGAAGCCGCCAAGGCCAAATGCTATGGCTTGAGCGGCCCCCCAAATCCCCATTCGAATGCCAACACGCGATTTCTGCCCGCTTCCTGCAAGCCCCATCATGGATCCGATGGCGGCGACGGCAAAAATGCCATTTGCAAAGCCCAAGGCAAAGACGGTTGGCTTAAGGGGCCAGCCAGGGCCAATTTCAGCTGCAGCCGCCAAACCCAAAAGCGCAAGCGCGGAACCTAAGCAGCCAAAGATCGCCCAAGTCGTTAACCAGTTTTTGCCTGAGCGCGAGGTGCGGCCACCAATCGCCCCGGTTAGGATCATGCCCAGCAAAACACCCATGTTTTGAATGCCTGACAGCTGGGTCGATTGGCCTGGTGTCAGTTGGAAGACTAAGCCGGCAAAGGGCTCTAAAATGAGGTCCTGCGCACTATAAGCCAGCATCGACACAAACACGAAGATGGAGAAATTGCGCGCCAAGGGCTCCGCCCAAATCTCCTTCAACGCCTGGCGAAACGGGACAGGCTCACCCGCCTCCTCTGCTGCTTCAGGCTCTACCACCACAGCGCCTTTCGGCAACTCAACGCCATGGACAGCGGCCAAGGTTACCAAGAAGGCAGAACCGGCAACAGCTGTCGCCGCAAAAGTTAAAGCTTGTGTGCTGAACGGTGTAATCAGTTGACCGACGATTATGGACGAAACAACAATACCAACGATCATCATAATCCAGGTGATAGACGCTGCAGCCGGGCGTCGCTCTTGGGCGACACGCGTTGCCAAGAGGGCCAAGAGCGAAGTGCCGGATGCGCCGACGCCCATCCCAATCATCAGATATGCCAAAACAGAAAGCAGGACGCCGAGTTCAGGCGCGTTGGCCATCATCAAAGCGGCATGGGTTGCACCTATCGCGCCAAGACATAAGCACGCCATGCCACCGATAATCCAGGGAGTGCGTCTGCTACCTAGGTCAGAACCATAGCCCCAGTGCGGTCGGGTGATCTGCACAGCAAAGTGCAAACCAACGAGGGCTGCAGGTAGCATAGCTGGCATCGCCATCTCGACCACCATGACCCGGTTCAGTGTCGAGGTCGTAAGCGCAACAACAGCGCCAAGCGCACTTTGCACCAACCCCAGACGGGCAATGCCGAGCCAACCTAAAGGATTGTGTGAAGGCTGGGTCATGCATTTCCTCCAAGTAGAGAGCCGACGCCAATGGCGCTGACCAGCATACCCAGCACATAAAGGCTGGTCCCCGTCGCATTATACCAAGGCGTGTGCTTCAAGGGGTCGCTCAAAAGGCGGCGCATCAATACAAACTGGGCAAGCAGCGCGATCAATACGCCAGCGGCGTATGGCAGCAGACCCCAATAGACGAGCAGGCCCACCACCACGGCCTGAGGGACAGCCATCACCAAGCAGGCAAAACGGGCCGCACCATCGACCCCCATAACGACCGGCAGAGATCTAAGCCCCAGCTGACGGTCGCCCTCAACGGCTTTAAAGTCATTCAGGGTCATAATGCCGTGTGCGCCTGCCGCATAAAGTCCGGCCAGCAATAGAATTTTTATGTCGGGTAGGGTCTGAGTGACAACGGCAGCACCCGTAAACCAAGTCAGACCCTCATACGAAAATCCTACAGAGGCAGGGCCCCACCAGCCGCTTTGTTTTAGGCGGAACGGCGGCGCGCTATAGGCCCAAGCGAGCACAATCCCAAGCGCTGCGGCTACCAGAACCCACGGACCCAAAGTGGCTGCGAACAAGAGCGACACTATTGTCCAGACTATCGCGATCCAAAGACCCCAGCGACCCGGAATCCGCCCAGAGGGGATTGGACGATTAGGTTCGTTGATCGCGTCTACATGGCGATCAAACCAGTCGTTCACAGCCTGGCTCGTGGCGCAAATCATTGGCCCGGCCAGAATTGCACCCGCAAGTGCCAATGGCCATTTTTCAAAAAATGGTGCCCCCGAAGAAACCACACCACACATGAAGGCCCACATAGGGGCAAACCAAGTTATGGGTTTAAACAGCTCAAGCACCGCTTTGGGGGCTGGCAATTTGGATCGTACCAAGGGTGCAGCTGTCTGGTTCATAGGGCAAGCCTATGTTGGACACTGAATAGTGTCAATTAAATTCGACACTATTTCGACAGGACAAAATTCTCGAAAATGACTTTGTTTTCAATACACACGGGCATAAGCTGTTGTTCGAACTTTTGTACCTATCGCAACTTTGATCCAAAAAGATCAAGCCATGCTCCAAAATCGAAATTTGCTGGCCGATTGTTGACCGATTGTTCGATCAAATCAGGGAACAACCCTATTGGGTGTCGTCGTCAAAATTGCCAATGCCAAAGCGATGAAGTTTGGAATAAAGGCTTTGGCGGCTGACGCCTAAAATCTCTGCTGCTGACGCGCGATTATTGCCAGTCAGATCTAAGGCCGCCTCGATGCAAAGCCTTTCAACAAAATCAGTGGTGTCGCGCACGATTTCTTTTAAAGAAACTCGGCCCACCAGCTCACTCATGTCCGCTGGAGAACGAACTAGTTCTAGTGGCTGTTGGCCACGTTCCATCTCGCGGCGGCTCACCCGACGGATGCTGAAGCCATAGAAGCCTTCTTCTCCTTCAGGAACCGATACTGCGCAGACTTCGACATCTTCCAACTCGCCAAATTGGGTTTGCAAGACGGTCGGGAAATTGCGGACGACGCCATATTTGACCAAGTTTTCGAGGAGAATGTTACGATCAACACCAGGCCGGCCCAAAAACCGCGTCAGAGCTTCGCCATTGGCCTGCTCTGGAGTTGGCAGATGAACCAGATCGAGGAAGGCGGAATTCTGCGTGAGAATATTTAAGTCCCGATCTGTGACCACTAGACCATCTGGAAGGAGGTTAATCGATGCCAACATGCGATGGCTGCCGTCTACCGCAATGGGCTCTGATCGTTCTGCCGGAACCAACCGAACCAAGAAGTGCATGCTGCGGTCCTGCCTAAACAGGGAGGCGCTCACATTCAATTGTCGGCCGTTGGAAGTCAGACTTGTTTGCGGAGCCGAGCGGCTGGTTGATGCCTGAGCGACCGAAAGAAGGGATGCAGCATCTTCTTGGTTTTGCACCGCAAACAGACGCGAAAATGGCTTTCCAACAAGGGACCCATCCCCGCCGATCAAGCGGTCTGCTGCTGGATTGGCTTCTGCGACACGACGAGTAGAGCCGTCAATAATGAGAACAGCTTCGCTGGTCGACTGAAACAGCATGCGATAGCGCGATTCAGACGTGCGCATCCTCGCATAGTCCCGCTCCATCGACTGCTGCGCTTGCAAAAGACGCTGCTGCAGGACTGATGCTGCGCGATGGTCGCGGCCGATAGCAATAATCCGACCATCATCCCCCGTGCCGACGGCCACATAACGCAAGGCAACAGAATCGCCCCGACGAGAAGGATGATTAAGCTCGCGCCAGCGGATTGCCTTGTCCGACGCTGCATCACGCAACATCTCTTCCACCTTTGGGCGGCTATCCTGCGTGACCGTATCTGACCAAGGCTTATTAACCCAGCTTTCGAAATCATCGAGCTGGAGGTCTGAGTTGCCGACCGCCAAATCGCAAATCACACCATCGCGGTCTATCACTATGGCTACATCGCCGCCCGCAGCCAGAACCTTAACCGCAATCGAAGCCTCTAAGTCGCCAAGCGCTGCAGGTTGCAGCAATGGACCGAAGTTTTGATTGGCGGGGGTATGTTCCATGTGCGCGATAAAAACCTTGAAACTAGCATAAACGGTTAATGCCTGTGAGTGTGCTCGTATATGACTGTTTCAGCGATGGCGATAGCTTCTCTGCCGTCACTAGCAGAGAAATCGGCCCCGATGCTCGCTGCCATTTCAGGCCGCCCAACAATGTGGCTCCCGCCAATCATCACGAGAATATGGCGATTGTGTGAGACTTTACGCACCTGACGGATCAATTCTTTGACAAATGGGACCTGAGCTTCGCCAGAAATGCCGATTCCGAGGATATGGAAGCTCTCACTGCCCACAATTGCCAGGACGTCATTGATACGTGAATTGGGCTCACACAGGGTTCGCCAGCCCGCACGTCTAAATAATTCGTCCACCATGCGGATGCCAAAGCTGTGCATTTCCCCTGCTGGCGTCACAAAAAGACCCGATGCCGAGTCTGCGCGAAGATTTTTTTCGTCGCGATCGTTGTCGCTCAGCCGGTTCAAAAGTGTCTGCAACCGACCAAGGCCAATCGTGACATCTGAGAAGGACGCAGTGTCATCTTCCCACATCAAGCCTAAATGCCGAGCTGCCGGTGCCATTAGGTCAACATAAACTTCATCTAAGCGGAGACCCGAATTCAAATAGGCCTGTAGAATAACCTCAACATCATCGACTTCGTGGGTGAGTAAGATATGAGCGAGATCAATAACGGCGGTCTGCCCCGGCTCTTTGCCGGAAACCTGTCCGAGGTTTTGGTCGCGATGGGTTTTGTGGGCCAGCATGAGACGGGGAATGATATCGCCTTCAACCATCTGCGCCAGCAACTCCATAATCTTTACATCTGTTGACTTGTCGCCGCCATGCGCTGGAGCGGACTCTGGCTTAGTCCAAGCTGGCGTTGAGCCCTGCTTGATTTCTTCTTGGCCGTGGTTTCTGGGGTCCAAGTGCACTAAGATGTCTTGATTGGACATTTTGCTTCTCCAGATCATTTTCGGAGTCACACCGTCTCGTGCGCGTCCAGCTACGCGCTGCCCCCTGCTGTTGGTTCCCGCCTTACGAGGAAATCAGTCATCAGGTCATCCCAAACCAGTGTAGCAGCCTTTTTTCCTAAGCTTTACCTGACCTCTGGTCTCATCAACTTACACGAAGATTTAATATGGGCCAGAGCCAAATTGAAAAATTTATCCCCAAACGCCAAAAAGTGTCAGTTTTGTTAGGCGTCCAAATAACTTGACAATCAAAGTGGGCGTGCGAAACTGAGAGATGGCGTAGGCACTTTTCGTCGCACGCTGCCGGAAACCAAGAATGCATTCCTTGCATATCTCAACAAAATCAGTGTCTTCGCATACATTTTGCGAGTGCGACGCTGCGCGTGCGATAGAGCATGGTGCGAGGTGCAAACAGGTTCATACGGCTGAGATTTTCAGTGCTGATCAAGCGGGTGTTGACTGTGTTTTGTCCGACCTTCCTGCCAGTATGTCCAATCCGGCGACCGCAGAACGGTCTAAATCGGTAAAAAAGTCGCTGTACACGCCTGAGCAGCGGGCACGGCGTGATGCGACACCGTGGACTTTGGTTCAGGCCATCTTGGCACCGCTACAATTTCTGGTTTTCCTGATCAGTTTGGGCTTAGTCGCTTACTATCTCAGCACTGGAAAAGGATATGAAGCGGCAACGATCTCCATCCTGATCAAGACTTTCTTGCTTTATACGATCATGATTACGGGCTCGATCTGGGAGAAAGTAGTCTTTGATGAGTGGCTCTTTGTCGAGGCCTTTTTCTGGGAAGACGTCTTTTCGATGTTGGTCCTTGCCCTCCAAACTCTTTACGTAGTAGCCCTTCTCAAAGGCTGGTGGACCCCTGAACAACAGGTCTATATCGCAGTCGCCGCCTATGGGACGTATGTGATAAATGCCGCGCAATTCCTTTGGAAGCTGCGTGTAGCGCGGCTCGAAGGCAAGAAAAGTGACGCGAGTTCGCAGAGCGGGCAGATGTCACCTTCCGACGCTGCGTCAAGCTCGAATTGGGCAGGGCAAAAGTCATGACGCCCCAAGCCGAAAAAATCGCCGCCGCTTGGCGCCAATTATTTGTCAGCATGCTGCCCTTTTCAGACTCAGCAAGCAAAGATTTGCCCATTAGCAGGCTACTACGCTTATCCTTGTTTCAAATTTCTACGGGTATGGCCGCGGTCCTATTAACCGGGACACTCAACCGGGTCATGATTGTTGAGCTAGGCGTGAGTGGCACTTTAGTCGCTTTGATGGTGTCCCTGCCGCTCTTGTTTGCACCAATGCGCGCCCTGATCGGCTTTAAATCTGACACGCATAAATCTTACTTGGGCTGGCGGCGCACGCCCTTCATTTTTATGGGGACCATGGCGCAATACGCCGGACTGGCAATTATGCCATTCGCATTGCTGATCCTGTCGGGCGATGGGCAAGGACCGATCATCTTTGGACATGTCGGAGCGGCACTTGCTTTCTTGCTAGTCGGCGCCGGTATGCACACCACCCAGACAGCAGGCCTGGCTTTGGCAACCGACCTTGCAACGGATGAGACCCGGCCGCGCGTTGTGGCACTGCTCTATGTCATGCTCTTGGTGGGTATGCTGATTTCATCCTTGGTTTTGGGCGGCTTGTTGGTGGATTTTAACGCCATGCGGCTTATCCAGGTCATTCAAGGTGCCGCGGTTGTTTCCTTTATCCTAAATGCCGTCGCCGTGTGGAAGCAGGAGATTCGTAATCCTGCCCTAACCGCACCAGACCTTAAGCGGCCTGCCTTCAAAGACCAATGGAACCTCCTCATGCAGCAAGGCCGCACCGTTCGCCTGCTGGTTGCAACGGGCTTAGGCGCAGGTGCCTTTGCCATGCAGGATGTCCTCTTAGAGCCCTATGGCGCTGAAGTACTGGGCATGGATGTCGGCTCCACCACTGCTTTGACTGCCCTTTGGGCGGCAGGGACATTGACTGGATTTGCGTTTGCCTCGCAACAGCTGAGCCGGGACGGCGAAGCCCATAGGCTCGCAGGCTATGGTGCCTTAATCGGCGTTGTGGCCTTTGCCTGTGTCATCTTTGCTGGGGCGGTCTCCTTGACACCCCTTTTCTGTTTGGGCGTGATCGGCATCGGCCTGGGTGGCGGTTTGTTTTCGATTGGAACGCTGACGGCGGCTATGGCTTTGGCAAATGAAGGCCAGCAGTCCGGCCTTGCTCTTGGGGCCTGGGGCGGCGTGCAGGCTACGGCGGCAGGCCTTGGTATTGCGCTCGGTGGCGGCATTCGCGACCTCGGCGCTCAAATGACTGCCTCTGGGGCATTAGGCGCAGCCTTTAGCGGCCCAGCGACAAGCTATGGCATTGTCTATCATTTGGAAATCGGACTGCTGTTTGCAGCTCTCGTGGCGATCGGTCCGCTCGCCAAGCACGCGCCGGGCCCATCAAAAATTCGTGAAGCACAAGAACTCAACAAAACAGGGGAGCGCCGCTTTGGGCTCTCGGAATTCCCAACCCTCTAACTACGATGGAGAAGTGACATGTATAACCAATATTTCGCGGGTACCGTGGATGTCACAGAGATAGTTCTCTATCTCTTCTTTGCCTTTTTCTTCCTGTTGATACTTTACCTTTTGCGCGAAGGTCGGCGCGAAGGTTTTCCACTTGAAGATGATGTCACAGGCGCTCTGGAATCTACACCGGGCGGGCTGTTCCCCTCCACGCCAAAGACTTTTCACATGCCTGACGGCAGTAAGCTGGTAAAGCCAGACGCCTCTCGCGATACCCATGCAACCCAGTTTAAGCGGACAGCTGCTTGGTCTGGCACTCCGATTGAGCCCGTTGGCAATCCTTTGTCGGCAGGCATTGGTCCCGGCTCTTATGCCGTACGCGCGGATACGCCGGATATGACCAATCATGGCACGACGCGCCTTGCACCACTGCGCATCGCGACGGATTATTCGATCGATAAGAAGGATCCAGATCTGCGCGGCTTTGCTTTGGTAGGTCTTGATGGGGTAGCCGCTGGGGCCATTAAAGACATTTGGGTAGACCGCGCCGAATTCCTCGTCCGCTATCTTGAAGTCGATGTCACGGCCGAAGGTGGGCCGACCAAGCATGTACTCGTCCCCATGACCATGTGCGTCGTGCAAAAGAAACTCAGCCGGGTTCGCCTTGATGCAGTCTTGGGTAGCCAAGTCGCAGGCGCGCCAACATTGGCCAATCCAGACCAAGTGACCTTGCTGGAAGAAGAAAAGATCGTTGGCTACTTTGGTGCAGGATATCTCTACTCCACACCAGACCGGTCGGAGCCAGTGCTATGAGCGGGGAGCACGATTTTGAACCTATTCGCGGCCTGCCAAGCGACCTACCGCCGGGTGAAACCATCTTGTGGCAGGGAGAGCCTGACTGGACTCTTATGGCACGACGTGTTTTCCGGGTTGGGTGGGTCGCGGCCTATTTCGTCCTGTTGATGATGTGGCGGGTCGTTGATGGAACCGCAAATGGCCAAGACTTCGGCACAGCACTTTTGGCCGCGGTTTGGGTAGCCCCGATCGGCATGGTCGGCTTGGGTCTGTTAGTGGGCTTAGCCTATTTGAACAGCCGCACGACAGTCTATACTTTGACCAATCGTCGCTTGGTGATGCGGTTTGGCGCAGCCATGACCAAGGCCATCAATATCCCCTACAAGATCATTGAGAGCGCTGCCGTCAATCAATTGGCCGACGGAAGTGGCGATGTGGCATTGCAATTGGTAAAGCCCAACAAAATCTCAATCGTCTTGCTGTGGCCTCATGCCCGCCCTGGCTTCATTGTTCAACCGCAACCATCGCTACGTTGTTTGCGCGACGCCACCAAGGCTGCAGCCGTTTTGGCTGAAGCACTGCGCCTCACGCATGAGCAAACCCATGCCACGACCCCACGCGTTGATGATGTCTCAAAGGCCTCAAACAGTGCAGGCGTTGGGGCAGAACCAGCTCTCGCCTGATTTGCTTGGGGCTCGCCCGGCTTTAGCAAGGCGGGCCCCAGCGCTTCACTAACGCCTTAAGTCCAACCGAAGGAACATTACCATGAGTGCAATTGACCATGAGCCATTTCCAAAAGGGGCCTTATTTGCTGCAGGTAGCTTGATCGCGTTGTCGCTGGTCGCTGCTGTTGTCGGGCGCTATCAGAATCTCAATCCACCCATCGATTCAATTGTTTCGGCACCTGTTCCCAACACTGTACTCAAGTTGCGCTTTATTGATGAAGCAGACGGCTCTGTTATCGTGCGCAATGCTACAACAGGTGCCACGCTTGACGTCATTGCGCCTGGCGAAGATGCCTTTATCCGCGCTGTAATGCGTGGCTTTGTACGCGACCGCAAATTGCGCCAAATTGGCGTTGAGGTGCCGTTCAATCTGTCCTTGTATCAAAATAAGCGCTTAACGATGTCTGATCCAACAACAGGCAAAGAGATCGATTTGCGCGCCTTTGGCCCAACCAATGAGGGGGCGTTTGCCCGCTTTCTGGCTACGCCTGAGGCTCGATGATGGCAGGCCTCCGCTTTAGTTTTCATGATAAGCGGGGGCGCTGATGGATGTCGCCACCCTTGCTGCGCCAATTGTAACCACAGTTTTCGCCTGGTGGTTCAGTACAGGCATTATTCTGTTGCTGGTCCGGTTGCCGACAAAAAGTTACGGCACAGCGCTCAGCCTGTTTGCTTTGGTCTCAGCGGTGGCCACCGGTGGCGTGATTATGACAGCGGACGACGATACCACATTGGCGGCTTACATTGCGGCTGGCTGCGCTTTGTGTATCTGGGGCTGGCATGAAGCAAGTTTCCTAATGGGCAAGATTACCGGGCCCCGCCCAGCTGCTTGCCCTCCCGACGCCAAAGGCTGGACGCGCTTTAAGTTTGCGACTTTGACGGTCATCCATCATGAAATCGCGATTTTTCTCACGCTTCTGGCACTCATCGGTCTAACCTGGGGCCATCCAAATCCAGTGGCGACTTGGACATTTGGTATTTTGTTCGCGATGCGGATCAGCGCCAAGCTCAACATATTTCTTGGTGTGCCCAACCTGACAGATGAGTTCTTCCCGGCGCATCTGGAGCATCTGAAATCCTATTTGCCCAAACGCCCGATGAACGCTTTAATGCCGGTCTCGGTAATAGGATCGCTCATTCTGTGCGCTTGGTTAATGACCCAAGCAGATCAGGCTATCGAAGGTTCTGCCATGGCAACAGGCTTTGTCTTGTTATTCACCTTGGCTGCCTTAGCTCTTTTGGAACACTTCTTTATGGTCTTGCCAGTCCAAGATGCTGCGTTATGGCGCTGGGCTTCCCCAAGTAAGAGCGTGCAGAAATCAGAAGCAAAATCAAGCACGAACAAAGGTTTAAGTCCAAATGCGTGGGAGTCGACGAAGTGAATCATCTTGTAGCGACCCCAGTCGAGCCGCACTTGTCCCAAAGGCCTCGCTCCTCGTCGCCATCGCTAATCATCCCAGCTATTGGGAAGGATGGCCTTTTGTTTCCGATCGAGAAGCTTAAGGCACATGAAGATGGAACTTTGCATCTCGCCGTTTCCATCTTTGTCTTTTGTGGACCAAACCTTTTAATCCAGAAGCGTGCAGCGAGCAAATATCATTGCGGCGACCTATGGGCGAATACTTGCTGTACACATCCTCATTGGAACGAAGCACCAGAAGATAGTGCACGGCGCCGTTTATATGAAGAGCTCGGCATCAAGCTCGACCTGCAGCCAGCTCGCGTGGTTGAGTATTATGCGGAAGTCTCCAATAACTTGATCGAGCATGAGCGCGTTCAAGTCTATCGTGCTGAAGTTGCAAGCCAGAATCTCGCTTTTAACCTTGCCCCCGAAGAAGTGGCTGACGTTCGTTGGGTAGACGTGCGCGAGCTCAAGGCAGATGCTATCCTGAACCCACAGCTATATGCGCCTTGGTTCAAGATTTATTTGGCGCGATGGGATGAACTCGGCTTTTAGGAACAGTAAGTTCTCAATCCGCCAATCTTGATAGAATGTCATCTAGAAGACGGGTTACGACATCGCGCGCCTCTTGAATCGACAAATTCTGCTCAAACCGCAATGCATGCCAATTCTGGAAACTCAAGACCACCTTGATGCTGCGGGTAGATAAGTCGTCAGCCAGAATATGCTCCGGCAGCAAGGCTTCAACCGTGCTGGCTTCCAGTTGCAGGGTTCGTCGATATTCCTCAGTAAGAAAGGCTGAATGAAAGCGCTTAAAGCTTGTCGAGAGCCGAAAGGGATGGATGCGCTCAAAAATTGTAGTGCGCCTCTCGACAACATTCATAAGCCGCTCTTTCCAAACCTCCCCGGTCACAGGCTCGTCAAGCAGGGGCATAACCTCGGCCGAAACCCGCTCACTCACTTCCTGATACAGCGTATCCATATCGTCGAAATGGCGAAACACCGACCGCAAGCCGACACCAGCGACTTCTGCAACTCGCGCCGCGCTTGGGGACAAATCACCTCCCTCGACCAATTGGAGGAGCGCAGAAACGATCTTGTCGCGACTGGTTTGACTGCGCGCACGACGGCCGTCGCTAGGCGGATCGGATGGGAAACGTATATTTAGGATGGTTGCAGATGCCATCGTTAATCTCTTGCCTTAAAAAGCCAAAATGGCAAGTCAAACCACCAGCCGGCCTGCTTGTCGGCACCATATTGACATGCTAAGTGTCAATAAATGTAGCTGAGGGGTGCGAGATGATTGGATTGAGTATCACCGCTGCTGTCCTGCTTATAACAGCAGCAAGTGCGGGCGAAAGTACGCCAACGACTAAGCAGCGAGACGATGTGCGCAAAGCCTGCATGTCAGATGTGATGCGCCTGTGCCCGCGTGAAGCGTCTGCCCGCGACCGTCAGGGCGTTCGCGCCTGCCTGAAGGCCAATTTCTCTAAGACCTCCCAAGCGTGCCAAACCACCTTGAGGAACGCCGCAGGGGAGCTTGAAACACAAGGCAGTTCAAGCCGCCCGCGGTCCTCTGATCGTTCAAACACACCCGCACCCAAACCTTAGGAGCTTACATGTCACCTTGGATAATCTGGGGCACTGCCTTGTTGCTCTATCTTCTATTCCGGCTTTGGTACGACAATTGGCAAGGTCCGGTTAAACCACACGAGATCGAAGCTTTCCTTGACTCTGTTGGGGATAGACTGGAGGAGACCGGTAATAGCCGGGCGATCCTGCGGGCTTTTCTAGAACAAGATGATGGGGGTGAATTCCTCATGCTCAATCTCGTTAAGGCTGAGATGGGCGAGGTTGTGGACCCAAGAACCGGTGAAATGGTGCGGGGCGTCGAGTTGTTAAAGCGTTACTCTGAACGCTTCATGCCGGTACTGCTGGGCCGCGGCGGCCATCCGGGCATCGTTGGGCGCAAAGTCGGAGGCTATGTTGACGCCTGGAACACAGCCCCCGATCCGGGCTGGACGTTGTTTGGCTTAATGCGCTACCGCAGTCGGCGCGACATGATGCGCTTGGCCTCTGATCCAGCCTTTATTGCCGCCCATCCCGAAAAGATTCTGGGAACGCCGGTGACGTTCTCGTTTCCAACCAAAAGGATGATCAGCCTTTATATTGGGCCTCGCGCGTCGGTTCTTTTGATCCTCGCCTTGGTGGCCGCTCTCATTCAATTGGCCTGGGGGGTGTGAGGGCGCGAGCGGGGGAAAGATAAAGTGCCGCCCGCCAGCAGGCTTTGATAGTCGACTTCTGGCTCGGTTATGGCCTTGCCACGCAGCAGAACATCTGTTGCCGCTGACCGCGTAATCTGGAGCATTTTCCCGTTCGGCAAATGAAGTCTAGCTTGAGGGACCAAGGGGCGGCCTAACGTAAAGCGCCCACTCGCGGGCTCAACCGGGTAGAAGCCCAAAGCAGCAAAGACGTACCACGCACTCATCTGCCCACAGTCGTCATTGCCGATAATGCCGTCAGGACGATCTGAATAGAAGGTATGGGCAATTTGCGCGACTCTCTCATGGCCGCGCTCTGGCGCGTCAGTATAGGCATAAAGCCAAGCGATATGATGGCTGGGTTCGTTCCCATGCGCATATTGGCCAATCAACGCTTCTTGGCCTAAATGCTTGTTATCGCCCAGCGACGGAAGAGAGAAGAACCGATCTAACCAGCGCGCCAACCCATTTGGTCCGCCAACAAGCGCGCGAAAACCCTCCACATCGTGCAATGCAGGGGTCGCGGTATATTGCCAAGCATTGGCCTCGGTGTAATCGCCGGGGTTATTCATGGGCGAAGTGGGTACCAAGGGATCAAATGGGGTTCGCCAGCCACCCGCTTCATTGCGCGCGCGCATGGTTTGGGTTCCCGGATCAAAGAGTTTTTGATAGCCCAGCGAGCGGGATTGAAAGCGTTGCGCGACTTGATCGTTACCCAAAAGCCGAGCAACTCGCGCCACGGCATTGTCGCCAATACCATACTCCAACGTCTTGGAAACAGCTTCGCCTTCGCCGAGGTCGTAGGGCAGATAGCCGTATTTGTCGTAAGCTATCCAATCTTTCTGGGCCCAAGCTGGAGCATTTGGGCGCGGCTCCGTCGAGGTGGCAACCATAGCGGCCAAGGCCTCTTCCCGATCAAACCCCTTGAACCCCTTTAAAGCAGCATCAGCAATGACCGGCAAAGCGGGGTTGCCAATCATCGTCCAAGTCTCCTGCCCCCATGCGGTCCAGAGCGGCAGGTAGCCTTGAGCGCGCTGATGATCCAGCAGGGTTTGAACCATTCCGTCCACTCGCTCAGGGACGATCAAGGTGAAGAGCGGATGGACCCCTCGAAACGTATCCCAGAGCGACAAGGTGCTGTAGTAGTGCCCTGTCTTTGTTTTGATCACCGCCCCTGTCGGGCCGCGCACACGTCCATCAACGTCTGCTATATCGCTTGGGTGGATCAAGGTGCGATAAAGGGCGGAGTAGAATATCCGCTTCTCTTTAGTACTTCCCTCTATCTCAATCCGTCGTAAGAGGCCGTTCCACTGCTTGCGGGCGGCCTGCACAACAGTTTCAAATCTTGGCTGCCCAAAGGCGGCGAGATTTGCCTTGGCACCGGCAACATCCACCGTTGATAGCGCGATACGGGCCTCCAACTGCTTGGCCTGCCCCAAGTCAAACTCAAGGATGAAGCGTGGGGCTTGATCTCCCGGCAGGCTGGGCAATGTAATGATCCGCGCAATCGGACGATCAAACCGAACAACGAAGGATGCCTCACGCGTCACCCAGTTCTTCGACCAGATGGTGCCGCTGATCTCGCCACTACTAGCATCTGTTTGCACGTCAGATTTCAGTACGCGCGGGCCATCGCCAAACAAAATGCCATGCTGCAGATCCAGCAGGACTTGCACGTCGCCGGCCCGCTGGAAGGTATAGCGCTGAATTGCAACGCGTTGACTGGCCGTCAGTTCTACGCGAACCCCATGATCCTTCAGCGTTACCGCATAATAGCCAGGGCTTGCTTGCTCGGTCGCTTTGTCGAAAGTGCTGTGGAAGTTCGTAGTATCGCCAGTCCATTTGGAACCGGTTGACGGTTGGAGCAATATGTCGCCGAGCTCACCAATGCCAGCGCCGCTAATATGGGTGTTGGAGAAGCCCATAATCGAGCGGGCTTGGTACTGATAGCCGCTCGAATAACTCCAGCCGCGATCTTCCATATCAGGGCTAGGTGCCACCATGCCAAAGGGCACCACCGCCCCAGGGAAAACGTGCCCGGTTCCATCGGTTCCAATGAACGGGTCGACAAAGCGAAGGGGATGTTTCTCAAGCGCGACTGCTGGTGCGGCAGCCACAAGACAAATCAAGCCTGAGAGCCAACA
>JBEIEG010000017.1:0-21690 GCA_040383035.1 Hyphomonadaceae bacterium
ATATGACCTTACGCCTGCCGCGCTTGAAGCAGCCGTTGCTGCTGGCTGTGAAGCGTCACCATCTGTGGCACAAGCCGTTGCGCAAGCTGATTTTGTGGTGACGATGCTGCCAACCGGGGCGCATGTGCTGGACGTCTATCAGGGCCCAGAAGGGGTATTCGCCCATGTTCGACCAAATGCGGCCTTGATCGATTGTTCGACAATATCGGTCGATGATGCGCGGGCTGTAGGCGAGGTGGCGCGTGCCAAGGGATTTATGATGTGCGATGCCCCCGTATCGGGTGGTGTGGCCGCCGCTTCTGCAGGGACCTTGACCTTTATGGTTGGCGGGACGGCAGGGGAATTTGAGAAGGCGCAACCCATCTTGCAGGCCATGGGTAAAGCCGTGATCCATGCAGGGCAATCGGGTGCAGGGCAGGCGGCCAAAATCTGCAACAATATGCTGCTAGCGATCTCGATGATTGGCACCTGTGAGGCATTTGTGCTGGCCGAAAGGCTCGGTTTAGACGCCAAAGCCTTCTTTGATATTGCCTCACAATCTTCCGGTCAGAGTTGGTCAATGACCAGCTATGCGCCAGTACCTGGATTGGTGCCACAAGCGCCATCAAACCGAGATTTTATCAATGGATTTGCTGGCGCGCTTATGTTGAAGGATTTAAGGCTGGCTTTGGAAGCAACGCATGGCGTCGGCATGACGGCAGCCTTAGCCCTAAAATCAGAAGAAATTTATAGTGAATACATTCTTAAGTATGCGCCAAATCGTGACTTTTCTGGGGTCATTGATATGCTTAGGAATGAGTAAAGTTCATTTTAACAAGATATTAGAGACTTTGCCTTAAGTTGTTTCGAAACGTCGAAGAATACGGCGGGAGAAAAAATTATGGCGGGTCAAACACTACAGAACTCGATCGGCGAGTTGGTCGAAGAATCGAGCTTAAGCGAATATCGTCGTGCGCTGTCATTGGTAGAGCGCCTCCATCGTCAATTGCTGGATGTCGTCAAGGACGATTTAGATCGTGCGGGTCATGATGATTTGACCCCCGTTCAAGCGCTGTTGATTTACAACATTGGTGATGCGGAATGGTCTGCGGGTGAACTCAAGTCCCGCGGCTTTTATCTGGGGTCCAATGTTTCCTACAATTTGAAGAAACTGCATGAACTCGGCTATGTTGAGAGCGGCAAGTCTCTGCACGACAAGCGTCAAATCCGGTTGCGTTTAACGCCTGCTGGAAGTGACCTGCGCAAGCAGTTGGACGTGATGTTCCAACGCCATGCAGCAACCTTGAGCCCTGTAGGCGGTGTCGAGAGCCCAGATCTTGTGGCATCGAACAAGACGCTGACCCGGTTAGAGCGTTTCTGGGCAGACCAAATCCGCTTCCGGCTATAGGCCTCTCGAAGCTTTCCAGATCAAAAAGCCGCTATCGACCCTTCGATAGCGGCTTTTTTGTGCCCACTCGCTACTTTAGTCTGTCAGATGCGACATAATGCCTATGGCTTTGTGACCAATTTGGTCTACTTATCGCACCACGACCGATCGGAATAACGCGTACGATGAGGGGGCCTTAAGGCCCAACTGACCATGGATTATGAAGGTGCCTTCAAAAAGGCCGTCACGGAAGTCCGCAATGAAGGGCGCTATCGGGTTTTCGCCGATGTGAAGCGCGTTCAAGGCCAGTTCCCGCGCGCGCGGCGTAGAACAGAGTCTGGTGAGCATGAGATCGTGATCTGGTGCTCCAATGATTACCTAGGACAGGGACAACACCCGCGTGTATTGGCAGCGATGACCAGTGCGATTGAGGATGTTGGTGCAGGTTCGGGTGGAACACGCAACATTTCTGGCACCACCAGTTTCCATGTCGACTTAGAGTATGAATTAGCTGACTTGCATCAGAAAGAAGCGGCACTTCTCTTCACGTCCGGCTATGTCGCAAATGATGCTAGTTTGGCTACGATGTCGCGTATCCTGCCGGGCTGCATCATCTTTTCTGACGAAAAGAACCATGCCTCGATGATCGAGGGCATCCGTCGATCCGGCTGTGAGAAGCGCGTTTTCCGTCACAATGATGTTGCCCACTTGGAAAGTCTTCTGGCGCGTGCACCGCTTGATGCGCCCAAGCTGATCGCGTTTGAAAGCGTTTATTCCATGGATGGAGATGTGGCGCCGATTCATGCGATTTGCGATCTGGCAGAGCGCTACAACGCCATGACTTATCTCGACGAAGTTCATGCGGTTGGCCTGTATGGCGCCCGCGGGGCGGGCATCGCAGAGCGGGATGGTGCCCTGCACCGGATCGATGTGATTGAAGGTACGCTCGGCAAGGCGTTTGGCCTGATGGGCGGCTATATTGCCGGCAGCCACGCAATGGTGGATGCAATCCGTTCATTTGCCCCGGGCTTCATCTTCACCACCTCTTTGGCCCCAGTTTTGGCGGCTGGCGCTTTGGAGAGCGTGCGCATTCTGAAAAGTTCAGAGGGCATAGAGCTGCGGGAGCAGCATCAGCGGCAATCCAATTTGCTCAAGCGCTTGTTCCTAGAGGCCGGCTTGCCGGTGATGGATAGTTCTACGACACACATCGTACCGCTTTTGGTAGGTGATGCAGTCCAATGTAAGATGATCTCAGACCGATTGCTTCAGGACCACGGGGTCTATGTGCAGCCAATCAACTTCCCAACAGTCGCGCGAGGGACTGAGCGGTTGCGCTTTACGCCGAGCCCGCTGCATGACGACGGTCTGTGTAAAGCCTTGGTAGGTGCGGTGCTGGACGTTTGGCATAGCAAAGCGCGGAGCCAGGTTGCATAGAGATGGCGCACCAAGCGCAGTCAGACACCCTTTTGAGGCACATGGCTGCGCGGGAAATCTATATCGAACGACAGATTCTAGGGACGTATGCGCAGGTCCGAGCGATTGATGCGCAAACCGGCTTGGAAGTCTCCGTAACAACTCCTTCGAACGCCGCTCAATTTGACCAAAATCGCTTGGCTTTACGGAAGCTGGGTCAATGCCTGATTGCGCAAGGTCATCTGGTTCTCGCCGATTATGACGATAAAGGTGCTGCCTCATCTGAGAAAGTAGGGGAGCTTTCGAAAAGCACGCCTACGTCCTTACCAAAAGGTGGAATTTATACTTAGATTATTCAAGTATTATCTCGATGTATTAAGTATAAACTCCACCTCCCTATCTGTTCCAGCTTAACGGCCTCGGACCCCTCGGCCCAAACCGATTTGGCGAGCAAACTCACTCCGGCGCTTTGCGTAATTTGGCGCAACCATTGGATAATCTGCAGGCAGATTCCACCGTCGCCGATACTCTTCCGGTGAAAGATTATACTTAGAGCGTAAGTAACGCTTTAGCATCTTTAGTTTTTTTCCATCCTCGAGACAGATAATAAAGTCGTCTGTGATAGATTTGGCTAAGCTTACTGCTGCCTTTGGTTTATCTATTGGTTTTTCGAAATCATCACTTGATAAAGTAATTAGGCTTTTATGGATGCTTCGAATAAGATCACTAAGGTTTTCTGCTCGAATTTCATTGGCATTTACATAAGAAGAAACAATCTCAGCTGTCATCTCTAAGATGTCAGAGTTGCCGTGCTCTTTATGATTTCTCATTTCAAACCTTTCCTTTTTTGTGGGTGCGTGATGATGATTGGATATATGTGATTTCGTTTTGAAATAAGGGACGACAATTCAATAATCAGATTTTTATGGCGTTTCTACGCTTTGGTTGCAGCTTGATGGATAAATAGAGACTGATTAAGTATATGATTTTTCTTGTGTTATTATTTCTGGGCTTGATGGAGTCTGGTCTGTCGAACTCGAAAACTGAGATTTTCACTCTACTTAAACTTCAATAATGATCCGCACCTATTATTACTTTTAAGTATATTGATGCGCCATTTTGATACGGTTGAGGCCTTGCCCTGTTGCATGGGGCGCCTAGGTTCATGTACAAAGGGCTAAACGGAGACACAACGACTATGACAACCCTCGCGGACGGCCAAAATTTTGTAAATAAAGACTTTTTTTCGGCCTCTCTTGGAGCGAAGGATTCCGCATTGGCGGCGGCCATTCAAGAGGAATTACATCGGCAGCAGACACAGATTGAGCTGATTGCCTCTGAGAACATCGTGTCTCGTGCGGTTCTTGAGGCTCAAGGGTCTGTTATGACCAATAAATATGCTGAGGGTTACCCTGGTCGCCGCTATTATGGTGGTTGTGAATTTGTCGATGTGGCGGAAAATCTGGCGCTTGAACGCGCAAAGGCATTGTTTGACTGCAGCTATGCTAATGTTCAACCGCATTCGGGCGCGCAGGCAAACCAAGCCGTATTTATGGCGCTTTTGAAACCCGGCGACACATTTCTCGGGCTAGACTTGGCAAGTGGGGGGCATCTGACACATGGCTCTCCGGCCAATCAATCGGGCAAGTGGTTTAACGCGATTTCTTATGGTGTTCGTCCAGATACCCATTTGATCGATTATGATGCTGTAGCGGCCTTAGCAAAGGAACATCAACCGAAAGTGATTATTGCCGGTGGTTCCGCCTATCCGCGCCAAATCGACTTTGCCCGTTTCCGCGAAATAGCCGATTCCGTTGGGGCTTATTTCATGGTCGATATGGCCCACTTTGCTGGGCTGGTGGCCGGTAAAGCCCATCCAAACCCGCTTGACCATGCCCATGTTGTTACAACCACGACGCACAAGACGCTGCGTGGCCCGCGCGGCGGCATGATTTTGTCCAATGACGAGGCCTTGGGCAAGAAGTTCAATTCAGCTGTATTCCCTGGCTTGCAAGGCGGACCTTTGATGCATGTCATCGCGGCAAAGGCGGTCGCTTTCGGCGAAGCGCTGACGCCTGAATTCCAAGCCTACGCGCGCCAAGTGGTCGCCAATGCTCAAGCTATGGCAGCGGCGGTCAAGGCTGGCGGCTTTGATCTGGTTTCGGGCGGCACTGACACCCATGTGGTGTTGGTAGACCTGCGACCGAAGGATCTGACCGGCAAAGCCAGCGAAGCCGCGTTGGAACGGGCGGGCTTTACCTGCAACAAAAACGGCGTGCCGTTCGATCCAAAACCACCCGCAACGACGTCTGGTGTTCGCTTGGGCTCGCCTGCCGGGACGACGCGCGGCTTTGGTACTGAGGAATTCACCTGGATTGGTAAGAAGATCGTGGAAGTGTTGGACGCACTTGCCGGGACACCAGACGGCAACCCAGAAGTTGAAACACGGGTTCGCGGTGAAGTTGAAGCGATGTGTGCGCGTTTCCCGATCTATTAAGAGGCAGACAGGTGAGGTAATTGCCTCGCCAATGCTGCATTCGAAAGGATAGTCCATGCGGTGCCCATTTTGCGGATTCGCCGACACACAGGTCAAGGACTCCCGTCCGGCCGAAGATGGCGTTTCCATCCGGCGTCGCCGTCAATGTCCGGCATGCGGCGGGCGTTTCACGACGTTTGAGCGAGTACAATTGCGGGAGTTGAAAGTCGTCAAACGAGATGGCACGCGTGAATTGTTTGATCGCGACAAACTCCACCGGTCTGTGGCGATTGCTTTGCGTAAACGCGAAGTGCCAGAGGAACGGATCGAGCATTTGATCTCTGGCATCGTGCGGCGTTTGGAGACGTCTGGTGAAACAGAAATTTCGACCAGTACTGTTGGCCAGTTCGTATTGGATGCTTTGGGTGAGACAGATCCCGTCGCCTTTGTACGCTATGCCTCAGTCTATCGTGATTTCCGTGAGGCTGAGGACTTCAACCGATTCGTCGATGACGAGTTGGGCGCGTTGAAAGAAAGCCTCAAACGACGGGGTAGTGTGCGTGAAGACTAAGGTGACTAAGGATCGCCCCATCATCACGCTGAAAGTCGCGACCAGTTTGGATTCTCGCATTGCGACGGTCACCGGGGCGAGCCAATGGATAACGGGACCCGAATCGCGTGCTGAGGTTCATCGGATGCGGGCGGCCCACGATGCGGTGCTAACCGGGATTGGTACCGTGCTTGCCGATGACCCTGAACTCACCGCGAGGCTGGAGCCGCCGCCTGCACGTCAGCCATGGCGGGTTGTGCTTGACCGGGATCGGCGACTGCCGACTACGAGTAAATTGGTGCAAACCACAGATCGCGCAGGGTTGATCTGGTGTACCGGTGGCCGTGTTCCGCCCCAAAGGCCAGCGGAACTGAGCGAGGTCAAGCATCATCTCGTCGGTCCGAGTCAGGCTGGGACCGTGGGTTTGGATCTGAATGAAGTTCTATCCATTCTCACAGACACCTACCAAATCAAAACCTTAATGGTGGAATCAGGCCCCGTCTTGGCAACCGCTTTTATGCGAGCAGGGCTCGTCGATCATCTTGCTTGGTTTCGAGCACCCTTACTTCTCGGGGGCGATGGACGACCGGTTTTTGGCAGCCTAAATGTTCAGGACTTGTCGCAAGCTTGGGTTCTGAAGCAAAGTGACCATAAGCAATTTGGTCGAGATTTTCTCGACTGCTTCGACCTTAGCCCAACTTAGAAGGCAAACCGATGTTTACAGGGATTATCACCGATATTGGGACCATTGTGGCCGTAGATCACAGATCGGGCACAGACGCCGCCTTCACAGTTGATAGCGGCTATGATGCGGCAAGTTTGGCTTTGGGCGCTTCGATCAGCCACCAAGGCGTGTGCCTCACGCTGATCTCGTTTGAACCAATTGCGACGGGGTCGCGCTGGCGGGTGCAAGTGAGCCAAGAAACCCTTGATGTTACGTGTGCCAAGGATTGGCAGGTTGGCACGGTGGTAAATCTTGAGCGCGCGCTAAAGCTTGGGGATGAATTAGGTGGACACATGGTGTCTGGCCATGTCGACGGCATCGGCGAAGTCATTGCGGTGACACCTGAAAACGAAAGTCACCGGGTTACGATCCGGGTTCCCGAGCCTTTGGCCAAATATGTTTCGACTAAAGGGTCCATCGCGATCGACGGCGTGTCTTTGACAGTCAATGAAGTGGATGATGTAACGTTCGGGATCAATATCATTCCCCATACCTGGCAGGTGACAACATTGGGTCGCCTAAAGGTAGGAACACGTGTTAATCTTGAAGCCGATCAAGTTGCGCGTTACGTGGAACGCATCCTATCTCGTAAGACATGACGACCATTTCACCAGCTTCAACCTTGGACTAGGCTATGACCCTTTCTTTCGATCCGCCCCACCTACTGTTTGTTGTTGGCGACTACTATGCCCATATTGCGGAAGAATTAGTGGCCGGGGCCGCTGAGGCGATCAAGGCCGTTAACGGTACCTATGATTTAATCAAGGTGCCTGGTGTCTTCGAAATTCCGGCCGTTATCGCCCATGCGGAACGCGCCACCCATCGCCCCGCAGGTCGTCACTATGATGGTTATGTGGCTTTAGGCTGCGTCATTCGCGGTGAGACCACGCATTATGACTATGTTTGCGGCGAAAGCGCTCGAGCCCTGATGGAGCTTTCGGTTGAAGGCCTGCCCATCGGCTATGGCATTTTGACGGTTGAAAACGAAGCCCAAGCCCTTGTTCGCGCCAAGCGGGATCAAAAGAACAAAGGCAAGGATGCAGTGGTGGCATGTCTGACCGTGTTGTCGGTGAAGCGGCGTCTGAACATGGGCGGCGTATGACCCGCACAAAACCTTCGTCGATCACCGACGCGCGTCGCGGCGCGCGGCTGGCTGCAGTGCAAGCGCTCTATCAAATGGAAATCTCTGGCGGTGGCGTTAATTCGACCGTCCGTGAGTATTTGGACCATCGCTTAGGTGAAGATAGCGAGACGGGCCCGTTGGAGACGGCCGACGTTGATTTCTTTCGAGCCCTCGTCGAAGGCGTGGTGGAAGAGCAGGCCTTGATCGATGCGTCTATCAAATTGCGGTTAGCGAAGGGGTGGCGGTTGGAGCGTATTGATTCGATTGTACGCGCGGCGGTCCGGGTTGCGACGTTTGAACTGTTGCGGCGAGCCGATGTTCCTGTTGCAGTCGTGATCGACGAATATGTTGGCATTGTGAATGCGTTTTTCGATGGCCCCGAAGGTGGGTTTACCAATGGTTTGTTGGACCGCATGGCGCGCGAGCTGAATGCCAACGACCTTCGCCAGCTAACCTCTTGAGCACGAGGTAGCCGGTGTGGAGCAGGCACCCGCAGAGTTTGATCTAATTGCTCAACTTTGGGCACCACTTACCCGGGGTGCACCTGGAGCATACGGCCTCAAAGATGATGTGGCCTACTTGCCGAGTTTGTCGGTCGGACATGTTGTTACGTGCGATCAGGTCATTGAAGGCACGCATTTTCTTTCTTCCGACCCATTGGATTGGGTGGCCAAGCGTCTGGTGCGGCGGAATCTGTCTGATCTAATTGCTAAAGGATGCAAGCCGGTTGGAGCTTTCTTAACGCTGGCTTGGCCCAAAAGCCGCCCGTATGCGCAAGTGGCGGATTTTGCGGTCGGTCTGGGTCAAGATCTCTCGGATTTGTGTGGGGAGTGTCCGCTTCTGGGCGGGGATACAAGTTCAACCACCGGACCCTTGGTCGCTAGCCTAACCTTGATTGGCAAGGGTCTGTCGGTCACAGGCGCGCCAATTTTGCGCAGCGGCGCTCGCGGCGGTGACCTAGTCTTTTTGACGGGGACAACAGGGGATTCATATCTGGGTCTGCAGGCTCGCTTAGGGCTGATGGACGGGCAGGGGCTGGCGGGCGCGGTTGCTTTCGCTATGGCCCCAGCACCACCGCCTTTAGCCGCGGCTAATGTAATCGGAACCTTTGCGCAGGCTAGTATTGATATCTCGGATGGCCTGCTGGCGGATGCCGGCCATGTCGCAGAGGCCTCTCACCTTGCGATGCACATTCATCTTGAGAAAGTCCCACTGTCATCAGAGGCGACTGCGTTTGTGGCCCGATCACCGAATCCAGTTGAAAGCCTCTTGGGCCTCGTCACCGGTGGCGATGATTATCAAGCGCTGATGTGTGTTGCTCCAGACAGGGCCGCTGCCTTTGTTTCGGAACTCAAGGCTATAGGGGTTGGCGTTACCCAAATAGGCGTCTGCCAAGAAGGGCAGGGTTTTGTGTTGACCTATTTGGGTAGCGCGGTCGCCTTACCTGCCCGCACAGGTTGGCAGTTTAGCGGCGCATAAAGGCCACTTGTTCAAGCGAAACCCGCGAGACTCGTAAACCCGGCTTTATACCCAACACAACCTGTGTCACCACTTTGACAATAGCGGCTTGATCGTAGGTATTGGGGCCTTTGCCTTGCGGAATTGGATTGCGCCCAGTCGCCCGTGTGAGGCCGTCGCGTACCAAGAAGTGTTGCTCACGCACAAAGGTCGCAGCATTGAGGTCCGACATCCGGATTTTTAAGGTGACAAACATATAGTTCACCAAGGCACCATTGTGGGCAATCGGTAGGACAACATTGCTCAACTCAGCGACCAATGGCTCGCCTGCTGCTTCTGGCTTAGGGTCTGCAGCTTGGGCGCTGCGCGGCGAGAAGATTGTGCCTAAGACTGCCGCACCGGCTGCGGCACTCAAAAGCAGTGTGGATCGGCGTGTCGAACTATTCATAGTGATTGTGTGCCACAGGAATGTCGACGATTGGTTAATGTGCGGGCACTTGTGGGATTTACTGAAAAGGATTTCGCGAAACCGGCGCGGCACATTGCAAGCAGCGCAATCGCCCCCTAAAGAAGACAAACCAATAAGGGGGGTCATGCGGAGAGCGGGAGACAAACTGCCGCCACGGATGAGCCAGGAAACGAAAAGAGGTAACACATGGACGTTAGCGTCATGAGTGTGGTCGCGGCAATTGGTGCCGGGGTCATTGCGTTGATCTACGGCTTTATAACCGTTCAACAAGTTCTAAAAGCAAGCCCAGGGAATGCCCGGATGCAAGAGATTGCTGCGGCCATTCAAGAAGGGGCAAATGCCTATCTCAACCGCCAGTATACCACGATCGCCATCGTCGGCGTCGTGATTGCGGTGCTTTTAACCTTCCTATTCACCATTACCACGTCGCTTGGGTTTGTGGTTGGTGCTGTTCTTTCTGGCCTTGCAGGCTATGTCGGCATGCTTGTGTCGGTTCGCGCCAATGTGCGCACGACTGAAGCCTCTCGTAACAGCTTGGCCGCTGGTCTTTCCATGGCTTTCCGCTCAGGTGCCGTGACCGGCATGTTGGTTGCTGGTTTGGCTTTGATTGGGGTAGCTGGTTATTACTACATCCTCACTCAAATCATGGGGCTTGAGCCAACCAGCCGTGAAGTAATCGATCCGCTGGTCGCTTTGGGCTTTGGGGCCTCTTTGATCTCCATCTTTGCTCGTCTCGGTGGCGGTATCTTCACCAAGGGTGCAGACGTTGGCGGCGATATGGTCGGTAAGGTCGAAGCTGGTATCCCAGAAGATGACCCTCGCAACCCGGCAACCATCGCAGACAATGTTGGTGACAATGTTGGCGACTGTGCTGGTATGGCCGCAGACTTGTTTGAAACCTATGCGGTGACTTTGGTTGCAACCATGGTGCTGGCTTCGATCTTCTTCAAAGAAGCAGGCGCAGCCGTCATGATGGCCTTACCATTGGCCATTGGTGCGATGGCAATCATCACCTCGATTATCGGGACCTATTTTGTCCGCTTGGGCAAAGACAACAACATCATGAACGCCCTCTATAAGGGCTTGATTGCTGCAGGCGTTCTGTCAGTCGCTGGGCTGTATGCAGTGGTTCAGTATACTGTAACCCAGACCTACACGACCAGCGGTGGCGTGATCATTACCGCCATGAACCTGTTCTGGTCTGGCGTGATTGGCTTGGTTGTTACCGCAGCCATCGTTTGGGTGACTGAATATTACACCGGCACAGACTATCGTCCGGTGAAATCCGTGGCGCAGGCCTCGGTTTCAGGCCATGGCACCAATGTCATCCAAGGCTTGGCCGTGTCGATGGAATCCACCGCACTGCCAGCTTTGATCATCGTGGGCGGCATTCTTGCTACCTTCAACTTAGCTGGCCTGTTCGGGATTGCGATTGCGACAACGACCATGTTGTCGGTTGCTGGGATCATTGTGGCGCTGGATGCATTCGGTCCAGTGACAGACAATGCTGGCGGCATTGCCGAAATGGCCAATCTGCCACCAGAAGTCCGCAAGACGACGGATGCGCTCGATGCCGTGGGTAACACTACCAAAGCTGTGACCAAAGGCTATGCCATTGGCTCTGCCGGTTTGGGTGCCTTGGTCTTGTTCGCAGCCTATACCGAGGACTTGAAATACTTCGCCGGTAACCCTGCAGAGTATCCATACTTTGCCGGTGTGAACGTCAGCTTCGACCTATCCAATCCCTATGTTGTGGTTGGTCTGCTGATTGGTGGTCTGTTGCCTTATCTGTTCGGTGGCTGGTCGATGACCGCTGTTGGTCGGGCCGCTGAGGCCGTGGTGCAGGAAGTTCGTCGCCAGTTCCGCGAAATTCCTGGCATTATGGAAGGCACAGGCAAGCCAGACTATGGTCGGGCCGTCGACATTCTGACCAAAGCGGCGATCCGTGAAATGATCGTTCCAAGCTTGCTGCCAGTCTTGTCGCCAATCGTGCTGTTCTTTGCGATCAATATGATTGCTGGCAAAGCACAAGCATTGGCAGCGGTTGGTGCCATGTTGTTGGGCGTTATTGTAACGGGTCTGTTCGTTGCCATCTCGATGACTTCGGGCGGCGGCGCTTGGGACAACGCCAAGAAGTCGTTTGAAGACGGCTTCGTGGACCGGGATGGCGTCAAGCACATGAAGGGGTCAGAAGCCCATAAGGCCTCTGTCACCGGCGACACGGTTGGCGACCCATATAAGGATACGTCTGGCCCTGCTGTGAACCCCATGATCAAGATCACGAATATCGTGGCTTTGCTCTTGCTCGCGGTCTTGGCGCATCAAGGCTAAGCAATTAGCCACTCAATTCTAAGGGTCCCGGTCGAAAGGCCGGGACTTTTTTATTTGAGGCCCAACGTCACAGTGGATTGGAAGAATTTAACCGTCCTAAGAGCAGCAAGGCGCTTGGCCAAGCCTCAAGGGTTGGTTAGGCTGATTGAACCTAGGTAGTTAAGGAGAGCGGTGGTGCGAGTAGGGGTGTGTTCGAACGAGCCGAGCGCATGCGAGCTTGCCCGCTCACAGTCAGAACTGCCTTATGCCGGGTCCGGCAGTGTTTGCCCTCGTTGTGGCAGCCCATTAGCTGCCAGTGTCGATTTGCCAGACGAAGCCGTGCCAATTTCTACCCAACCTGCGCCTGAGTCGGTGGGACCAAGGCCAGAACCCCAACCTCAGCCTCCGCCGCGGATGGAATACGTGCCTGATGCGCAATCTGGGTTCACCATCATGCGCTTAACCCGTTGGGTTGCGATTGCTGCCCTTCTGGTTCTTGTCGGCTTTATTGCTTGGCGCCTCTATGGCCCTAAGGAAGACACCAATGGGCCCGCTGGAAGATCAGGTCTATCAGCCTTGACTGAGGGGCTGGATATTCAGCAAATTTCTCCCCCCGAGTTGCGTCGTGTGGATGTCTCGACAGAAGCACGAGTTTCCCCTGATCCGACCAGTGCGGTTATTATGTTGCTCGCTCCAGAAACGATTTTGGATATCACCGGTCGCATTCAAGTTGGCGGTCTGGAATGGCTGCGCATTACCCTGCCTACTGATCGTTCGCGATCAGGCTTTATCCGCGAAGATATGCTGGCCCCGCTCGGCGAGGGCGACATCGATTATTCGAGTCTTGATCCGCTGGCCGGCAATACCATTAATGGATCCATCATGCCGGTTGCGCCGGTACAAGTTGGTAGTGTGCCTTTGGCTCAGCCGATGACTTACCAAATTGTCGGCCCACCTGCGTCGATCCATCAGAGCCCTGCTCTTGAAAGCCCACAATTGGGTCAAGTGCCCAGTGGTGTGCTGGTAATGGTGATCGCCCAGCAGATGTCGAATGGGCTGCCTTGGTATCAAGTTCAACTAACTAACGGGAACACGGGCTGGATATCCAGCAATGCCGCAGTGCTTGCGCCGCAAAACTTAAATACTGCCGCTAACACTGCCACCGCCACTGCGCCTGAAGCGAGCGCCATGGCCGCGTCAAAGGCTGAAGCTGAGTTACCGGCTGGGCCAGTGGCTGTGAGTGTCGGGACGCTGATGCGGGTCGACACACCGACCGCCAACCTATGGGCGCGGCCCGGGGCGACGGGTGAACCTGTTTTGGAAGTCCTGCCTACCGATACCTTGATGTCAGTTGAAGATGTTCGCATTGTTGCTGGTATGCCTTGGTATCAGGTCACCTCGCCAAAGGGTAATCAAGGCTGGTTGTCTGGGCGGACCCTTGTTGCTAATCAATAACGCGTGCGCTGTAGGCCTAGCGCTGTCACCCCTATTGCGCTGTTGCAAGTCCTGTTAAACCACAGCCGATACGCTGAGTGTGCCGTAATTTTAAACCCGACCTAAGCGAAAGCTACGTGTATGTTTTCAGAAGAAGCTCAAACTTCGCGCCATATACGGCCTCGTGGATCGGGCGGTGCTGGCCGGATCTTGTTGATCATGGGCGCGATCGGCATAGCTGGTTTGGTCATTCTGGGTGCCTTTTATGGGTTTAAGGCGATGTTCTCAGGTCAGCAGGCAGCCATGCCGACGCTTGAAGGACCAAAGTCCTATAGTGCCCTGGGACGTACCGAAGTCCGCAACGAGCCCGACTTGTCAGCGCCGATCGCGCTGGTTCTAAAAGAGGGAACCATCGTCGCAGCTCAAAGCGTGGGTGTGAAGGCTGGCGTTGAATGGCTATCTTTGACCGCCGTGGATGGTGCAAAGGGGTTTGCTCCCAAGGCCTTATTTCGCGAGATTGTCCCGGCTAGCCGGAGCAATAGGATCAGTGGCGGGGTTCGCAACATCGTCACTTCCGCGCTTCTGAACCTGCGCGAAACGCCATCAATGTCCGGCAAAATTGTAGGCACGGTCGACGGCGGTACCCGCCTCGTGTCTGATGGATCCGTCGAAGCTGAGGGTGAACTGTGGATGCGCATCCCATTGGATGGTAACACCATTGGGTATATTCTGCAGCGCTTTACCACGGCTGATGATGACGCCAGCGGCAATGATGGGATCGGGGTGGACACTTCCACAATTGGTGCCGTAGGCCGCGCCATCCAGATCGCTAACGTACAAGCAACACCACTGCCTAACTCCCGTGTTGTCCGCGCGCTCCAGCCTGGCGAAGTGGTTCGTGTCATCGGACAAACCAACTCGGGCATTGCTTGGTATGTTTTACGCCTCAATGATGGTAGCCAAGGCTTTGCGCCAAAGGCTGCGATTAGCATTGATGAAGGGTCTTCACGCTGGGTCTATCCAGACGGCACAGAAGCACCGGGTCCAAACGTCCCGCAAGGCCAAACTCAGCCGATTGATCCGGCAAGCCTGTTGCGAATGAACGAATTGGGTGCCGGCATTGATGGGGCGGCTGGTGAAGCGACTGGGTCTAATACCACGCCAGGAGAAGCAGCCGACGGTGTTTTGCCGGTCACGCCAACTGCGCCAGCAGCTCAGCCTTCAGTTGCAGGTCCTCAGCCGTAACGACACCGCGCAGCAGCAGCCAGTCTTGCTTTTTGATGGGATCGCACTTGCAAACCTAGTGGGTCGACAACCTCTTTAGGCCCCTTCGTCTACCCAAATACGGATCAGATGATGGGCAATCGCGAGCGGGGGTGGCGCGCGTAAGGTGACGCCGTCACGCGTGCAGCCCGCTTCTGACAAGAGTTGCCGTGCCTCTTCGCGGCTGAACCAAATGGCTTGGGATATTTCATGGGTATCAATGTTGAGGTCATAGCTTTCGACCTCGGCAATCAAGCCAATCATCAGTTGCGAGGGGAATGGCCAAGGTTGGTTGGCAACAATTCGTGCGCTGGTCATTTTGACCCCAGCCTCTTCAAATAATTCGCGCGCACACCCTTCCTCTATAGTCTCGCCGGGTTCGATAAAACCTGCGAGCGCCGAGATAAAGCCTGCACGAAAACCAATGCCGCGACCGAGCAGGCATTGATCACCTTTGACGGCCAACATGATGGCAACAGGGTCTGTACGCGGGAAATGTTCGGTTTTGCAGGCTGGGCAAGCCCGCTTCCAACCAGCTTCTGCCATCAGGGTTGCCTCGCCACAATTTGCACAGAAACTATGGCGGCTATGCCAATCTAGAATCGCTTTCGCGGTCCCAGCAATGGCTAGGTCGGACATATCCATAATGCTGGCCGCTACGCGCAGGTCTTCGGTGTCGCCTAGGCCCTGTAACGGCCCATCGTTCCAATCAAACCTTGCAGGCAATGTGGTTGCAAAAGTGGCGCGGCCCTTGTCATCCAATCCCATCAGGATCGGCTCAGGGCTCGACTTTGGAAGAAAAGCCGACCGGCTCGTGCTCGCCAAGCGCAAGAGCTTTCGGGCACCGGAAGCTTGTAAGTCTTGGGTCAGTACCGGTTTGCCATCTTGGATCAAGATTAAATCGGTATCCGGGTGATTGAGCAGGCTTTCCATCTTGTCGGCATCACGGCGTAGCGCGCTGGCGCGATCAAGAGGGAAGGCGGTGAACGGGATGAAATCGGAAGATTGTGCCATAAAGTGCACCTGAACTGGCCCGCCTATCTTGGTCAAGCAGGATTTGTTGCTGGCTAACACCTGTTGCATCCACAGGATTGCCGCCTTTAGCGCTTGAATCTAGCCGCTTGACTTGCGATATGGAGAGCGGAGATCGGCGGTGGACGTAGTCCTCGCCAATTCGGTCAGGTCCGGAAGGAAGCAGCCGCAACGAGTTTCGCTATGGGTCGCCGTTCGGTCTCCACCCTTTTACCTGTGCGCACCCACAGTTTGGAACCCCAGCATGGACGAAACGGATCTTGGCGGAGAGGGTGATCTTCCACAGTCGGGAGGATTTCCTGGGTACGACCAAGCCGATCAACAGCCGGACGATTTGACCTTGTCCATGTTCGGTGAACCTGCAGACGTGGCACCAAAGACCAATAGTGCGCACGAAACGCAGCCCTATTTAGTGTTGGCGCGCAAATACCGGCCACAACGGTTCGAAGATCTCATCGGTCAAGAGGCCATGGTCCGCACCTTGACCAATGCCTTTGCATCTAACCGTATCGCCCATGCCTTCATGCTGACAGGGGTGCGCGGTGTTGGAAAAACCACAACCGCACGCTTGATAGCCCGCGCCCTAAATTATCAAACCGCGACGATTGATCGACCTTCAATCCAACTCGACCCGCTCGGCAGCCAGTGTGAAGCGATCACGCGCGGCAATCATCCTGATGTATTTGAACTCGACGCGGCCTCGCGCACCGGGGTTGGCGATATGCGCGAATTGCTGGACGGGGTCCGCTATGGCCCGATCGCGGCGCGATACAAGGTCTATATCATCGACGAAGTTCACATGCTGTCGAAGAGCGCGTTCAATGCGCTGTTGAAGACGTTGGAGGAGCCGCCGCCGCATGTGAAATTTATCTTTGCCACCACCGAAATTCGCTCCGTTCCCGTTACTATTTTGTCGCGCTGTCAGCGTTTTGATCTTCGCAGAATTGAGCCGGTTGTTCTTGCCGATTATCTGGAGAAGATAGCCGGTCGCGAAGGCACACGGGTTGCTCGCGATGGGTTAGAGTTAATTGCTCGCGCGGCAGAGGGTTCAGCGCGCGATGGTCTGTCGCTATTGGACCAAGCCATCGTGCAAGATCGGGGCAATGGCGTTACGGGTGCAGAAATCCGCGATATGCTGGGTCTGGCCGACCGCAGCCGTACGATGGACCTCCTTGGGGCAATTCTAAAAGGCGATGCCAAGACAGCCCTGCAAGCTTTCCGTGAGCAATATGATTTGGGGGCAGATCCGGGTCTTGTTCTGCGCGACTTAATGGATCTAACCCATGAAATTTCGCGCGGAAACGTGTTGGGAGCGGATTGGCATCCAGCTGGCGCGAGCGACCATATCGAGCAAATGAAGGCGTTTGCGAACATCTCAACCCCGGCCGCTCTTGGACGGCTGTGGCAATTGATATTGCGGGGCTTTGAAGAGTCCGCGCGCGCGCCCGATCCGGTTCAAGCCGCCGAGATGTGTTTGTTGCGCGCGTGTGCTGCTCAACAGTTACCACCCCCTGAGGATTTAGCGCGTCTGCTTATTGGTCAGCCAATGGCGACGGGTGGGGTGGCAAGTCGGTCAGCGCCCCAAGGCCTCAATGGCGGCCCAACAGCGCTTGCGCCGCCTCAGGCGGCATCCGCGCTGCAGACTGTTGAAACTGCCACTTTGCCGTCCAATCAGGCGAGCTTTAGCTTCGACGGCTTGCTTGAGGCCTTAGAAGATGCGCGCGAAATTGTACTCGTGACAGAGCTTGAGCGCTTTGTGCGCTTGGTCAATCTCGAGCCCGGTCGTCTTGTCCTAGAGCTTTTGCCTAATGCGCCGCCGGATCTTCAAAAGCGCACTGTAGAGGCGCTAACTGCGCTCACAGGTGATGACTGGCTGGTTGAGGCGGGCAAAGGCGGGCAGGAGAGCATTGCCGAACGAAATAAGCGCTTAGAGGTCGAACGCGTTGACGCTGCCAAACAGACCCCAGAGGTCTTGGCGGCTCTGAAGGCATTTCCAGGCGCGCGCATCCTAGAAGTACGCGCCGCACCGGTTCCGGAAGTAACCTTAGAGGCCGTGGTTGACGATAGTTACGAGGATGCAGAGGCCTTAACGAGCAATGTGTTGTCGGTTGACTTTAGCCGCCGCCGCGTTGGCGACTAGAAAATAATCTGGGATCGTGGCGAATCCCAATTTTACAGGACGAGAGCGATGAAAGACCTTGGCGGATTGATGAAGACCATGCAGCAGATGCAGTCCAAAGTGGCAGATGCGCATAAGAAAATGGAAAAAATTGAGGCTGAAGGCAGCGCTGGTGCAGGCATGGTGAAAATCACCAGCAATGGCGAAGGCAAGCTTTTGTCGATCTCGATCGATCCCAGCTTGTGTGTTGCAGAGGATGTCGAAATTCTCGAAGACTTGATCAAGGCCGCCTTTGAAGATGCACGCAAAAAAGTGGAAGCCAGTCGCGCCGCGATGGAAAAGGATTTGATGGGTGGCCTGCCTCTGCCCCCAGGCTTTAAGATGCCCTTCTAATCATGACGGATCGGAATGCGCGTACCAAGCGAGCCACAGCAAGCCCTGAGATTGAACGCCTTGTGGCGCTATTGGCGAAGCTTCCGGGCTTGGGTCCGCGTTCTGCGCGCCGGGCCGCCCTACATCTCTTAAAAAAGCGCGATGCCCTGATGCAACCGCTTGGCCAAGCCCTTGCGGATGCGGCGGAAAAGGTGAAGGCCTGCCAGATTTGTGGCAATCTGGATACGCAAGACCCGTGCTCTGTATGCGCTGACCCAGCCCGAGATCAGAACACATTGTGTGTTGTGGTTGAAGTGAGTGACCTTTGGGCGCTTGAGCGCTCTGGCGCTTATTCGGGCCAGTATCATGTTCTTGGCGGCGTCTTGTCGGCTTTAGACGGCGTGCGTCCAGAAGACTTGCGGATTGGCAGTCTGATGGCGCGCATTCAAGCAGGGGGCATCACCGAAGTCGTCTTGGCGTTGGCTGCCACCGTTGAAGGCCAAACCACCGCCCATTATCTCGCCGACATTTTGGCTGACAGTGGCGTCGCTACCACCAAGCTGGCTCACGGCGTACCAGTAGGCGGGGAATTGGATCATTTAGACGACGGGACGCTGCTGGCGGCCCTCAAGGCGCGCCGCAGCGTCTAACGTCTTTAGGTTTTAGCCAGTCACGACATCAAAGGTGAGGCCAGCGCTCTTCACAAGACGGGCGCGAAGGGCAGGGCCCATGACTGCACCCGGCGTCCAAATGCCGCCTGCGGCGTCTTTGGCTTCGTTGATGAGGCACAAAGCTGACTCGGCAATCATTTTGGAAGTTGAGCCATAGCCCGGATCGCGGTCGCCGGTGACGGCAACTTGGACTTCGGCGCCGGTGCCAGACTGCGCAATGAACAGCACATCGTAATAGCCAGTCTCACGCTCTTCCTTCGAAGGACCCTCACCGGGCTTTGGCCCGCCTTCACCACCGAGGCTCTTGTCGCCCGCAATCGCATTGGCCATGGCTTCACCCTTTTCGCCGGGGCCGGTCACCATCATTTCTTCATAGACAAGGCCGGCCCCGTATTTATGGCCGAGCAGAGCGTTGGTGCGGTGCACGTTGCGGGTATTGATTGGGGCCATCACAAAGGGGGCGACCCAGACACCCATTTCTTCGTCCAGATAAGGCTTCATGCCATGGGGCTGAGTTGGGCCTTCAAAGCCTGGTGTCAGTGCAAATGGGTTGCGCAACAGGTCGAGGACACCAGGCTCGCTCATGGCCGCGGCCATGGTGGCCTTCAGGCTGGCTGCCGTGCCGCCCGAGAACGTGCCCTTCATCTTGCGGACCCGACCTTTGACCTTGGTCGCTGGGCTGCCCGTGTTGGCGATCATCGCTTCTTGCGCCATTTGAACGCCAAGATCGAATGGGATGGAATCAAAGCCGCACGAGAACACAATCCGAGCACCAGATGCCTTGGCAGCAGCCTCATGCGCGTCGATCATCTTGCGCATCCACGCAGGCTCGCCACACAAGTCGACATAGTCGGTACCGTGCTCAGCGCAGGCAGCAACCAAGCCATTGCCATAAAGCTGATAGGGGCCAACCGTTGTCAGGACAACTTTGGTTGAGGTGACCATGGCCTTCAAAGAGGCTGCATCATCGCTGTCGCAGACGACAAGCGGCGTATCCGCTGGCGCACCAATTTCGTCGCGAACTTGAGCCAACTTTTCCAAGCTCCGCCCACCCATCGCCCAGCTCACGCCGGTTGGATAGGTTGCTGCCAGATACTCAGCCACCAATCGGCCCGTAAAGCCTGATGCGCCAAAAACGATGATATCAAATTGCTGGCTCATGCCCTCATCTCCCTAATTGTTGGGACGTGTGTGGCTTGGAAAGTAAGGAAGAGCAAGAGGCTCAAACCTATTTTGGTTGGCAGGCAGCTTTGATCGGTGCTCGTTCTGTTTGGCCGGGGAAACGCGCGAGTGCGGCAGCTGGCCGGATCGGCCTCTGAACCAGATTTCCTTGGCAAGCGGGGCAAACACCAGCAAGCCTGCCGGTGGCACATGCCTCACAATAAGTGCACTCAAAGGTGCAGATGAAGGCTTCGGCCCGATCAGGTGGCAAATCACGGTTGCAGCATTCGCAATTGGGCTTGAGCGCCAGCATGGATCTAGACGTCAAGCTCTTCCGCGTAGCGTGCATTTTCTTGAAGCCATTTAAAGCGAAGCTCTGGCTTGCGCCCCATCAGCGTTTCAACCAACTCACCCACGCTGGGTAAATCACCTTCGGGAATGACCAGACGCGCAAGCGTGCGGGTGGCCGGATTCATCGTTGTGACTTTCAATTGCGCTGGCATCATTTCACCCAAGCCTTTGAACCGTCCGATTTCGACCTTGGCGCGAGGATTGAAGGCCGTCTTCAACAATTCATCCTTGTGGGCGTCATTTTTGGCATAGACCGTCTTGCCGCCATGGGTCAGGCGATAGAGCGGTGGCAAGGCAACAAACAAGCGGCCCGAATGTACTAATTGGGGCATGGCTCTAAAGAAATAGGTAGCCAATAGGGCTGCGATATGGGCCCCGTCGACGTCTGCGTCGGTCATGATGATGACGCGCTCATAGCGCAGGTCTTGAACTCGGAACTTGCTGCCCGGAGCGACACCTAAGGCGAGGGCGAGGTCAGAAAGTTCTTGATTGCCTGCAAGCTTGTCGCCACCCGCGCTCGCCACGTTCAAGATTTTACCACGAAGCGGCAAAATGGCTTGCGTATTGCGATCGCGCGCCTGTTTGGCGCTACCACCCGCTGAATCGCCTTCGACGATGAAGATTTCCGTGCCGACAGCGTCTTGGCGTGCACAATCTGCCAGCTTGCCGGGCAAGCGTAACTTGCGCGTCGCGCTTTGGCGTTGCACTTCTTTTTCTTTGCGCCGCTTGAGCCGATCATCAGCTTGAGCAATCGCCCAATCAAGCAAGGCCCGAGCTTCACGTGGGCTTGCACCCAGCCATTGGTCAAACGGATCGCGGATGGCGTTTTCAACAATGCGGGACGCTTCTGCTGTCGCCAAACGGTCCTTGGTCTGACCGACAAATTCTGGTTCGCGCACGAAGACGCTAATCAGCGCGGCTGCGGTGCCAAACACGTCCTCAGAGGTGATTTGAGCGGCCTTCTTGTCGCCCACCAATTCCCCATAATTGCGTAAGCCCTTGGAGATGACAGTCCGCAAGCCTTGCTCATGCGTGCCGCCTTCGGGCGTGGGGATGGTGTTACAATAAGAAAGGAGGAAGCCATCACGGTCGCCAAACCCACGTACACCCCAAGTCAGCGCCCATTCGACAGCACCATGACCGCCAGCTTGCGACGTGCGCCCGGCAAACATAGTAGATGTCACCGTCGGGGCTTCACCAATGCTGCTTTGGAGATAGTCGGCTAGACCATTTGGGAAACACAAGACTTCTTCTAGGGGCGTGGAATCGCCGGGACGAATACGTTCGGGCGCGCATTTCCAACGAATCTCTACGCCACGGAACAAATAGGCTTTCGACCGCGCCATACGGAATAGGCGGGCTGGGTCAAGACTAGCACCTTCGCCAAAAATTTCTGGA
>JBEIEG010000018.1:0-20287 GCA_040383035.1 Hyphomonadaceae bacterium
GACAGGTGGCCTGCGCCTCATTCTTGCGCGCCAATTCATTGCGCATCCGCTCAATGCTTCGAACCTCGCCCTCAGGGATGCGCGAGATATAATTCGCGATGGTACCGGGGGAGCCAATATACATGGTTGTCCCAGTTTTAATGCCGGCAAAGTCGGTGTGAAGTACCAAAGTCTTGGGTGGTTTGGCCTTGTCAAAACGCTTGCGCCAATCGGTAGGCTTCTTGGGTTTAGGTTTGTCTGTGCTGGTCATTTCAAGTCTCGTGTGTGCCGCCGCTGGGTCTCCTCTGCCAATGCGTCGAGATAGGCATCGGCAAAAGCCTCTGGATTGAAGAATAGGCGTGAGAATATACGGCCAATCGGCGAAGGTGTCGTGGCCTGCTCCGTCACAAAGATGTGCGTGCCTCCCGATGGCGTCGGCACCAAGCGACCTTCCCACTGGCCTTGATAGCCATAGCTGCTGTTAAAGCGCATCTGAATGGTTTCAGCGGTCTGGGCTGTCAATTCAAAGGCGATCACCTCTCCTTTTTGGGTGATCTCAGTCCATGTTGTTTCGCTTTTCACCTCAACCTTGGCGAGGCTCGGTCTCCACGTCGGCTGGCTTGCTTTGTCTAATATGACAGCGGCTAATTGGGCGGGCGTGGCATCGACCACGCGGTCAACTTTTCCCGTGCGGGTGGCGGGCAATAAAAGGCCAATTAGAACCGCCAATGCCGCCAAACCGGCTAAACCGCCAATAATCCAAAGCGCTACTTTCACTTGGTCGCTCCCGTACTAGATTGAGCGCTCTATGTAGCGAGAAAAATCGGCCCTACAATTAGGCCACTTATTTACTTTTTAAAACAGTTGCTTAGATTGCATTACGGCTCCGCAACGCGTGACAAAAGACCGCGAATAAAGGTCGTTGCCTTGGGGAACGAGCTGTAGCGAATGGGCTTTCAGATGATTGAAAAATGGCGGAGGAGGAGGGATTCGAACCCTCGATAGGCTTGCACCTATAACGGTTTTCGAGACCGCCGCATTCGACCACTCTGCCACCCCTCCGGTGCGCCTTGCAGATCGCGCTGCAAGTTGATCAAGGGCGCGGTGTTTAAGCACCAAACGCGGCTCTGGCAAGACGTGGTTTGCAGGCGGCCCTTCAGGTCACAGGTCCTTCCGGCATAAGATGCGTGAGCTGACTGGCACGAAGGACACAAATCTGTGTAAACGATGGGTCATGAGTGAGCCCAACACACACCCTGCAGACAAGAAAGATAACCGCCCCGTTGCGGCGTTTGATGTAGATGGCACGCTGACGTGGGCGGATTCCTTTGTGTTGTTTCTGCGCTTTGTTGCCGGCCGCTTCGGCTTTGTGGTCAAGATGGTGCAACTAATCCCTATCTTTTTGGCCTACCGACTTGGTGGGGTGCCCCGCAGTGCGGTGAAGGAAAAGACGCTCCATGTTTTTCTCGCAGGGATGAGCGCTGAGGCTTATTTGGCGCGATGCCGGGCTTTTGCGCAGACGATTTATCCCATCATCGCGCGCCCAGATGCAGTGGCACGATTGCGGGCTCATTTGGGGGTGCGCGATCAAGTGGCTTTGGTCTCAGCTTCATTGCGCGACTATCTAGCGGTGTGGGCAGAGGAGCTCGGCGTGGATCACGTGTTGGCGAGCGAAGTTGAAATCATCAACGGGCAGCTGACCGGACGCCTATTGGGCGATAATTGCTGGGGACCTAGCAAACTTGCAGCCATTCGAGCAAATTTCGGTGCCGCCCCACTGGTTGCCGCCTATGGTGACACCCGGGGCGATAAGGAGATGTTGGCCGCAGCTCAAAACCCGAGCTTTCGCATCTTCGAAGAGGCGCCACGCAACCGATTAATTCAATTGTTTTCGCTTTATGCTGGCAAACATATGGAACGTGGGCTGACGAATCGGCTTTAGTACGTTTGAGTAGCCTTTGGGCAGGCTGTGTATGTGGCGCAGTTTCGGAGAGAGAACGCATGGAAGGTCATGAAGTCTCAGTCTGGTGTGTCTCGGATGGGCGGACCGGAATTGAACGCCAGACCTTAGCCGTTGCCTATGCCTTGAGCGAGCGGGTCCCCACTAGGATCAAACTGCTTCGACTGCAACCGACCGGATTTCAAGTCTCCCTACCACCCAGCTTGTGGCTGATGCCAAAGTCCGCTCTTCCCATCGAACAAGCGGCACGATTGCAGGCCCCGTGGCCGGACGTTTGGATTGCCAACGGTCGTCGCTCTATTCCCTATTCTTTGCGGATGCGGAAGTGGAGCGCCGGTCAAAGCCTTGTCGTGCAATTGCAAGACCCACGCATAAGCCCCAAACGCTTTGATTTAGTCGCGCCGCCCCAACATGATGGGGTGAAGGGCGACAATGTCATCTCAACCCTTGGCGCACCGGTTTGGTATACCAAGAAGCAAGTTGAAACCGCCCTCTCCCAAATCCCTGAGCCACGTCACCTGGGCAAGCGAAAGGTGATGGTGATTTTGGGCGGCACATCTAAGCGACATCAGCTCAGTCTCGCGCGCGCCCACGCCATCGTCGCAGAACTACAAAGGCTGGCGCATCAAGATGTGCATCTGATGATCACGACGTCGCGGCGGACGCCTAAATCTGCTGAGGACTTGTTTCGCGCCTTTGCCTTTACCTCCGGCGCAGACTTCTTTGCCAACGAGAAACGAGATGGCCCAAATCCTTATCTTGCTTGGTTGGCGCAAGCCGATGCGGCTTTGGTGACGGAAGACTCCACCAACATGATGACCGATGTCGCGTTTTTTGGCATCCCAATACACCTAATCAAGCTGGAGGGCGGGGATTCTAAATTCGACCGCCTACACACAGCCTTTATCGAACGTGGTGCGGCACGTTGGTTTAATGGCAGCCTGACCCATTGGACTTATGAACCCATCCGCGACGCCATGGCGATTGCTGAGGCCATTCAAGCGAACCTCAACCTGATCACACGCTAAAATCCGCGCGTGCTTACCAGCGCAGCAACCGTGCACCGACCGTCGCTCCAATCGCGGCAGCGAGGCCAATGCCCACCACGTACCAAATCGTGACGAAGGCGACGGAGTCGACAGAGCAGAACATGGCATAGACCATAGCCCCTACCCCGCCCGATAATGCCCCAATGGCAGCGCCAGCTAAAACCAACCTTGTCGGTGCAGCCTCTCTCATCGCCCAGACCAGCAGCAAAGCTGTTGGCAGGCCGCAGAAGGGGATCAAGATGATGCACCATGGAAAGCCGCCACCTGTAAAAGCTGCAAACCGATGCCCTGGTTCTGTGGCTATCAAGGTTAGCAGGCCAATTGCGATCGCAGATAGGATCACCAAACCCAGTGGCGCCGCGAGACGACGCACGGTCCCGCTGGCCCCGCCAATCGGCTTAGCAAGGCGCAGAGCAAGCCCGCCAGCAAAGGTTGCAATCAAGGCTGAAAAGCCAGCCTTCATGGCCACCATTGGTGCAGCCACGCCAATATCAGGGCGAAAGCCCATGAATATCCGTGCCAGAACCAGTCCCAAAACAAGGCCAATAATCAGGGCTAAGGCCAAGCGCCGATAAAGACGGTCGGGCGTTGCAGTCTCAGGGGTTCGAGCGAGCGCTTCAATCAAGTCTTCGGTTTTCATGAAATGTCTCCTGTCGCTGACGTGCCGACCAGACGCATGAGGGTCTTGAGGCCGCGATGGATAGATATTTTAATGTCAGAGGCACTCCAGCCGGTTTGGGCGGAGGCTTCAGCGATGCTCAATTCCTTCAGTTTCACCAACTCAATGGATGTTCGCTGTTTGGGTGGCAGATCCCCTAGTAAGCGGGCAATATCGCGGCTCGGGTCACCCGCCTCGGTTTCTTCCGCCGACAGCGCATGTTCAAAATCTTCAATCGGAAGATCAAGTCCGCGCTTGCCGGTCCGCCGCCACCGATCAATCATCCGATAGCGCGCGATGGCATAGGTCCATGCCAAGAGTTTTTGGTCAGGGTCAAACATCGCCCGTTTGGTATAGATGGCGATCAGCGTCTCCTGCACCAAGTCTTCCGCGTCGTCAGGAGGTGCACCTTTATTCCGGAAGAACGCCCGCAGGCGGGGCGCCAAGCCATCGAGTAAGCGGCGCGTAGCAACTGGGTCACCAGCTTGCGCACCAAGCATCCACGCGTGCAATTGGGTCTCGTCTGGTGTCAAAATAGCCCCTCCAGAAAGCACTACGCGACCACCTATAGGATGGTTACACCCAAGGCAGCGCAGAGCATCACACGATTACAGAAGCGAGGCTTGCGCTTTTTCAGATTTCGGCCACCTTGGCCCTATGAGCTTGATGATCCGCCGCGCCGAACAAAGTGATGCCCCCTCAATTGCTGAATTGCAACAAACGACGTGGCGTGAGACCTATGCCGGCCTATTGCCGACCCCCGTGTTAGATGGCCTAGCGCTTCCGCGTCTTTATCGGACTTGGCGGGCCGAATTGATCCGCCAAGATGGGGATTTAGATCACGGAATTTTCGTGGCTGAAACCGAAGATGGCAAGGCTTTGGGCTATGCAACATGTGGCGCATCAACTGGTCAGGCCACCGATATACTGGGCGATGGCGAAATCCACCAGATTTATGTGAAAGCATCCCATCAAGGTCGCGGACTAGGTCGGGCTCTCATGTTGGCTTGTTCGCGCTGGCTTTTGATGCGCGGTTTGTTCAGTGGTGGCCTTTGGGTCGTGAAGGGCAATGACAAGGCCCGCGCTTTCTATGAATCAATCGGCGGCGAATTGGCCGGTGACAAGCGCGATTCCATGCAGGGCTGGCAAATCCCTGTTGTCGGGTACACGTGGACTGACCTCTATGAATTGGCCGGCCTTGAATCTGAAGTGCCCAGTTGGCTTTGAGGTCGAACGAAACGACTCGTTAAATCCACTTACCCAGTCGCGCAATCGAGAAAATAAAGGCCGAAGAAGCAACCATCAGTCCTGCGGCCCAATACGGCCCCATGGGGTCTTGAAAGATGGTCATATGCTGAAAATTCATGCCAAAGGCCGACGCCAGAAGTGTAGGCGGTGCAAACAGCAAGGTCACAACCGCCATCGCCTTCAAGGTCTCATTCTGGCGCGCACCAACTAAGCCTAACGTCGCATCTAAGAAGAAGGTTAGGTCATTGGTCAGGGCTTCAGCCTGACGCTGCAGGGTTTCAACATCAGTTAGGAGAAGGTTTAAGCGTTCTTTGGAAACCGCCCAGGCCGAACCATGGGCCAGAACATAGCGCGACAAGCGTGATAAACTTGACAGGGAATCCCGCGACTGACTCGCCCCTGCCCCCAATTGACCCAAGCGCTTCAAAATCGTTTCCAAGCGGATGTTCCGACGACTAACTAAGACCCGCAGGTTCAAGTCTTCCAATTCTTGCGCGCTAGCACTTAGAAAATCGGCAACCCGCTCAACCAAGCTTTCAATCAGAGCTAACAGCACGTCTGGCCCCGTCTCAACTTCAGACAGATCAGCTGAGGCGCGCCCTGCATTGGCCTCAAAGGCGCGCAGCGGGCAGGTGCGGACAGTGATCAAAGCGGTCTTGGTCAAAAAGAAGCTGACGATTTCACGCTTATGGGCAATAGGGGGAAGCTTTGTCGGCGCTGCCGCTTCTGCTTCAGGTTTCGCACGCGCCACTACGGTTGCATGTAAAACCATGGCGTCATCTTCGAGATAGAAGCGGGCCGACTCCTCTAAGGCCGCACGCTCTGCCTCAGAAGGAGCATCAATTCCAAAGGCTTCTTCGACCAATTGTTCTTCGCTACGCGATGGCTCCAATAAATCGATCCAGATTACGTCCGGCGCAGCAAGGTCTTCGGCTGTAGGCTCGTTAAGGACAGTGGGCCGCGTGGCCAGGCGGGATAAAATGCTAAGTGTCATGAGAAAAGGGGTTTAGACCAGTTTGCGGCAATACCAAATTCTAAGACTAGGCTGACTTCAAAACTAGGCCAATAGGCGCAGAAAATTAGGCCACGCTACGCAAGCGAGTACGTTTGGTCACCGCACGCTCGAGAGAATCCACCACTTGGTTCGATAGATTGAGATCTTTGCCTGCCAAATCCAGCAATTGCTTCACAGCATAGCCATGCATCTCAACGATATCAGCCTCAAGCTTGCCTTGCGCACTCGCAAGAGCGGCATATTTCAGCAATGACATGGCCGCACGTTCCAGCAGGTCATCGCGGATTTTCTGGGCATGGGCGGCAGTGGTTTCACCAATCCAGGCAATATCCTCGGTCGAGGTTTCTTCGATTAGATCATTGCCAGCAAGATCGATCAAGATCTGTGCATCGTCCTGTATCAAGTTACGCTCAACCGCGAACTCATTCAGGATGGCTATTCGATCAGCCTCTCGCCGCTTTAGGCCAGACAGAATGGGATCAACCTTACGACGGCGGCATGGACCAATGTAATTGTCCGACACAATGAAGGAGCGCTGCATATTGATCGCAGAATCGATACGTTCTGCGACAGCTAACGTGGTGAAGGGCTTGGCCAAAAACTCGTCTACGCCGGCATCACGCGCCGCCATCAGGCATTTCTTTGTACCAAAACTGGTGATCATAATGATCGGGATCGAAGGGTTGAAGCGCGGATTTTTTGACCGGATTTCTTGGCGAATGCGTTGCGCCAAACCGATCCCTGAAAGGCCCGGCATGTTGAAATCAGTGATAACCAGATCAATCGGCTCTGCCTCTAGGGTCGACAAAGCGCGATCAGATCGATCCGCTGTCGACAAACGAAACATGCCTAAACCATTAAGAATACTTGTGAAAATGGCCCGAATATGGGTGTGATCGTCCACCAGCAGGATTCGCTTATTCGCAAAATCCTGCACTCTTGTTTCAGTCATTTTTCTGACAGACGACATCACACACCCAAATAACTTTGGCTGAGGATCTAGGGCCTATTCCGTGAATTAAGGTTTAACCGCATGACGAAAGCTTGTGTTTATCTTCATTCAGATACGTAACGTCTAGCTTATCAGCCATATTGACTTAAGGAGTCATGCCAGCCTTCAAAGCAAAGCCATAGGCGGCCAATGCCAATGGTTTCACCCGATCGGCGTTATCTTGAGCATGGGCGCTTGCGGCCGTGCCATCTCGAACACGACCCACAATCCCCTGAATAATCCCGGCTAAACGGAACATGTTATAGGCAAAGTACCAATCGATATTCTCAATGCCTTTTCGACCAGTACCTTGGCAATAAAGCTCGATATAGCGCTCCATCGACGGAATACCCAAAGCTTCTAGATCAAGCCCGGCAAGGCCGGAGCGCTGGCCAGAAGGCATAACCCAATTCATCAAGTGATAGGTGAAGTCGCCCAATGGATCACCCAGCGTCGAAAGCTCCCAATCCAGAACTGCCAAAACACGAGATTCTGTCGGGTGCAGGATCATGTTGTCGAGACGGAAATCGCCATGCACGATGCTGGTGGTCTCGCCTTCTGGAACACTGGTTGGCAGCCACTCTATCAAGCGATCCATTTCAGGGATTTTGGTGGTTTCTGAGAGCTGATATTGTTTGGTCCAACGGCTGATTTGGCGGGCAAAGTAAGAACCTGCTTTCCCGAAATCTTCCAGCCCGACAGCCTTATAATCTGTGGCATGCAGGGCTGCTAGTGTCGCGATCTTGGCCTCATAAATGGCTGTGCGCTGGGCAGGCGTGCTGTCAGGTAAAGAGCCATCCCACAAAATCCGACCATCAACAGAATCCATGATGTAGAAGATCGTGCCGATAACACTTTCGTCCATGCACAGTCCAAAGGGTTTGGCGACGGGAAAGCCAGTTGGATAAAGAGCTGAAATCACCGCGAACTCACGGTCGACAGCATGGGCCGAGGGAAGAAGCTTGCCAGGTGGCTTACGACGAAGCACGTAATTCTGGGACGGCGTAATGATCTGATACGTGGGGTTCGACTGGCCGCCCTTGAACTGGCGGATTTCCATCGGCCCTGCAAAGCCTTCGACATGGGCTTCCATCCAAGCATGCAACGCAGGCTCGTCCAGCTGATAGCGTGGGTCCACAGGCTTCGTGCCACTGAAAATATCTGCTTCAGTATCGCTCATGGTGATGGCTCCCTAACTGATCATTATTGTTGTATCATTGTTTTCGGTCTGGCGAACTTTAACCTGCTTGCTGCGCAGGGGAAGGCTTTTTTCCAGCCCGGCGACCGCTGGCCCAACTTGAAGGCTTCAACCGCCTCGGTTTAATTGGCGCCAACCGATGTCGCGGCGATGGAATCCCATCGGCCAGTCAAGCGCGTCTACAACCTGATATGCAGTATCCACTGCGGCTTGCAGATTAGGCCCAAGGCCAATGGCGTTGAGGACGCGGCCACCGGCCGAGCGCAGCTTACCATCTTCATCGCGCCGGGTGCCCGCATGCAGCAACACCCCTCGCGGGATCGCGGATGCCCCCACTTCACCGCGGATTTCAGAGCCTGTGATCGGGTCTTCGGGATAGCCTTGGGCAGCCATCACCACCAAAGCAGCAGTCTGATCAGACAGGCGGAACTGCGGCGCTGCATCCAGCCTGCCCTGCGCGCACGCCATCAGGAGGAGGGCTAAATCGCCTTCAAAGCGTGCCATCAATACTTGGCACTCAGGGTCGCCAAATCGGGCATTATACTCAACCAGCTTGGGTCCCGACGGTGTCAGCATCAGTCCGGCATAAAGCACACCGCAAAACGGCATGCCCAATTTCTCCATGGCAGCCATCGTCGGCTCGATAAAGCGAGCCATGATATCTCGTACAAATTCCGACGTTGCATGGCTGGTTGGCGAATAGGCCCCCATGCCGCCCGTATTTGGACCACGCTCGCCATCGAAGGCGCGCTTATGGTCTTGAGCTGAGCCCAAATATACCGCCCGTTTCCCATCGCACAGGGCAAAAAACGACACTTCCTCGCCCGTCATGAATTCTTCAATGACCAGACGGGTGCCAGCACCGCCGAAACGGCCATCGAACATCTCATGGATCGCTACTTTCGCCGATTGAAAGTCTGGCGCAATCACCACGCCCTTGCCCGCTGCCAAGCCGTCCGCTTTGATAACATAGGGTGCCCTCACCGTCCTTAAATATGCAATCGCCTCATCGGCAGAGGTGAAGGTGGCAAACCTGGCAGTCGGGATGTTTTTGGCCTCACAGATAGTTTTGGTGAAGGCTTTGGAGCTCTCCAATTGCGCCGCAGCTTTGGTAGGGCCAAAGCAAGCAATATTCTTCCCCGCCAAGGCATCGGCGAGACCCGCAGCAAGGGATACTTCAGGACCGACCACGACCAAATCAATCCGGTGCGCCACAGCTAAGTGCACGAGCGCTGCAACGTCTTCGGCGCTGACTGGAGAAATTGGGGCAATCGCGGCAATGCCAGGGTTGCCCGGGGCGACCAACAGAAACGTCACCGACGGGCTGTTATTCAAGGCAAGGGCGAGCGCATGTTCCCTTCCACCAGAGCCGACCAGCAATACACGCATCTTTTCCCCCTGCCTGCCGCTACACTGGGCTAGGCAGTAAGGCCGATTAGGTCAAGATCGCAGCCCTTTTCTTAACGGCGCGATAGCAGCATTGGGGATAATTCACTGCGGCTTTTGCCTTTAATCGGTCCTGTTTTATTCGTAAGGGGCAAGGTGACGCTTTAGTGGCGAAAATTCGCTCATGATACGTGAACGATTTAGCCCTAAACAGCACAGAGGCAGAACCACCGACCAAAGCGGCCAACGCATTGGATTGATGGGAAGCTGAAGCGAGGGAACAGCTTGCGTACCAAGGATCTCGGGCCAATTGTGATTTCAGATTTGGGGCATTCGCGTCCCCAATTCTGGACTATTGCGACTGTTGGGACGGTTCATTTGATCCTATCTGCCGTGTTGCTGACTTCCACTGGCCCACTCCTTGAACCTGATTTTCTCGACACTGTTGAGATTGTGACGCTGCCACAAACCGCCGATACGCAAACGAAAGCGCCAGCACCGACTGAGCCAACCCCAGCGCCAGTTGTACCTATGGCAGAACCACCTGCAGAGATAATTCCAGCACCACCCCCACCAGTCGAAGCACCAGTACCGCCGCCGACCCTAACACCACCTATCCCCCCGCCGCCTGCCCCGACAAAGCAAGTCGCGCCAGACGTGCCCAAGGCCCCGCCGGTACTGTCTCAAGCCAATAATCCAAAAGTTGATGTTGCGCCTGCCCCCGTGGAAGAAGTCGCACCTATTCCCTTCAAGCCAATCGCAGCCCCCTTGCCCAAGCCGGTTACGCTGCGACCTGCTTCACCAATACTGACACAACCGACACCAAAGGCGCTGCAAGTTAAAGGGCAAAGACTGAAGGCTTCTAGCGCGCCAGCGGTGCAAGCGGCACCGAACCTGCAAGTGCCTGATGCGGTCGAAGAGGAAGAGCCTCCACCCTATCAGCCAAGCCCCTTACCGTCTTTAGCCCCTGCTGCTGCGCCAAATCTGCGCACCTTGCCCAACCGCCCGATCACCGCGACGCCAACGCAAGCCGCCCCGATGGCCCTACCCAAATCGCAGGTCGCGCTGCCTAAAGTCCAAGTGCCCCAGATCAAAGCGGCGGACTTGCGGGTTCCCGAAGAACAAGCGGTTGCGAGTGCGAGTGGCGGTAACGCGGCAGCAGCAGGCGGTACGAGCGGCGGCGGCGCGGCTTCACAAGCCCGCGTTCAAGCGGGTATGGGCACATCCGGCGGCGTCACGTCGCTTGGCGGATCCTTTGCAAGTGGGGGGGTAACTCCGGCACCCAGCGGTGGTGGTCAGGCCGGTTCACAAGCGAGTGCTGGCTCTAGTGGTGCCCTGCCACGCAGACCCGGTGGCGCAGGCGTTAAAACGGAATTCCCAACTGGGGTCGGTGGGACGCTTCTTTCCAAGATGGCCCGAACCGGTGAATGCGCGCAGATTAATCGCGACCGCGACGGCAAATGCCCCGATTGGGATCCCATTGATGGCAGGTCCCCGCGTTTAGCCAAGCCTATGCCTGTCGCCGTGCCAAAGGATGCAGCGCCCGGTCGCTATCCCTTGGGCAGCAATCCCATGCCTCTGTGCAAGCCCGGCACACCGCAAGCCCAATTTGGCTTGTCCTGCCTGCCGCGCGATGATGGACCAGGTATTCCCAAGCAATAATCCAGCGCTTGTTTTTTACCCCGTACCACCGGCATAGTGCATCATGATGCAAGCTTTTCTGGTATTTCTAGGCGGTGGTCTTGGCGCTGTAGCGCGCTGGGCATTTGGCATGACCGCCGCACGCTGGCTGGGTACGGCTTGGCCTTGGGGCACTTTCGGTGTCAATGTCTTGGGCAGTTTCGTGATGGGTATCGTCATGGCCACGTTGATGCGTGGCGGCGCGATGACTGGCGGGGCAGAGAATTGGCGGCTGTTTCTCGCCACTGGAATTCTGGGCGGATTTACCACCTTTTCTGCCTTCTCGCTCGAAAGCGCACGCCTGATTGAGACGGGCCAGTGGGGCCAAGCAGGTCTTTACGGCCTAACCTCTGTGGTGGTCTCAATTGCTGCCCTGTTTGCAGGCATGGCACTTGGGCGGCTTAACGGGTAAGAGAGCGCCATGTCATCTCCCATCACCCTCCCCGTTCGCGAAACCGACGGCGAAGTTCGCCTCGATCGCTTCCTGCGCCGCAAGTTCACCACCCTCACGCAAGGGCGGATCGAACAGATGATCCGCAAGGGCCAGATCAGGATTGATGGCGTGCGCGCCAAGAAGGCTGGCGACCGCCTTAGCCCCGGCGCCGAAGTGACTGCGCCACAGGAAATCGTCATCCCAGAGAAGAAGGACGACGGCGTCGTCCGCGTGCGGTTGAGCCCTGAGGATGAGCGTTGGTTGCGCGATATGGTCATCCATGAGGATGAGGATGTCATCGTCCTGAACAAGCCACCCGGCATTGCCGTTCAGGGCGGTACAGGCATGACCAAGCATCTCGACAAGATGATGGAAATTTTTGCCATGGATGAGCATGGCAAGCCAAAGCTCTGCCACCGATTAGACAAAGACACGTCAGGTGTGTTGATCTTTGGTCGCAATCCGGCTGCCACCGCCAAATTGTCTAAAGCCTTTGCAGGGCGGAAAACCACCAAGGTCTATTGGGCCATTTGTTTGGGTACGCCACACCCGCTATCGGGCGAAGTCCGCGGCTGGATGATCAAAGCCGGCAGCGCCAAGAACCCTGATAATGAGTTGATGCGGCGCGCAGCGCACGGGGAACCCAATGCGGTGTTTGCTATCACCGATTATCACGTCATTTCAAACGCTGGTACCAAGGCGTCTTGGGTGGCGCTTAAGCCTATTACCGGCCGCACCCACCAATTGCGATTCCACATGGCGGAAATGGGTTATGCAATTGCTGGTGACCCGAAATATGTGTGTGACCGCGAGCCTATTGGTGGCTTGAGTGAACAATTGCATCTGCATGCGCGTGCGATCCGCATCCCGCACCCAAAGGGCGGGATTTTGAGCGTTACTGCCGACCTGCCACCTCACATGCTGAAAGCGTTTGATGCGCTAGGCTTCCAGCAGTTTGAAGGTCGCGATCCGTTTGAACATTTCCGGGTAGATGCTTGACCCTTCGTTTCGCGGTCTTTGATATTGACGGCACCTTGGTCGATAGCCGTGCGATCATAACCGCCTGCATGGATCAAGCGTTTATCGGCGCGGGCCTACCACCACCCGGCTTTGAACGAACACGGCGAGTGATTGGCCTGTCTTTGGGGCCGGGCTTAGCCTATCTCGCCCCGGATGCCGATGACGCGTTACGCCAGTCCATTCTCGAGAGTTATCGCACCGCCTTTTTCGACATGCGGCAAGACCCAGCCTTTCAGTCACCCGCTTATGACGGGGCCGATGCGCTGTTACGCAGCTTACTGGCAGACAATTGGGTATTGGGCATCGCCACGGGCAAGTCCCGTCGGGGGCTTGATGCCATGCTGGAGCAGCACGCTTGGGGCGATCTCTTCCAAGCCCATTTTTGCGCCGATGACGGTCCGGGCAAACCTCACCCGCATATGGTGCTGGAGAATATGCGTGTGGTCGGTGCCCAGCCTGACCAGACCTTGGTAATCGGCGACAGCGAGCATGATATGGCTATGGCCGTTGCCGCTGGCACGACGGCTATTGGCGTATCCTGGGGCTTTGGTACGACCGAAGAAATGTTGGCTGCAGGCGCAGCGCGTGTCACCCACCAGATGGCTGAGCTAGAGCACGCGCTAAAAGAGCACGAAACGCGCGCTTAGGTGCGCTTCATCAGGTCACGTAGGGCCTCAACTTCACCCCGTAACGCTCTCATTTCATGGAGTAATGCCTCCTCGCGCGCTTGCGCTGTCAGTGCTGCGGAGGCAACCACGTCCTGAGCTTCATCCTGCATCGCCCCAACTACAACCCCGATAAACAAGTTCAACACCACAAAGGCGCTGAACAGGATGAACGGTAGAAAGAACAGCATGGCATACGGGTGGTTTTCCAAGACTGGCTTGACGATCTCGCCAGACCAACCGTCCAAGGTCATCAGCTGAAATAGGGTGTAGAGACTGCGGCCAAGATCACCGAAGGCTTCAGGTTCCGTTGCCGCGAACAATTTAGTCGCCATCACGCCGCTGACATAGAAAACCAAAGTCAGAAGAACGATGATAGACCCCATGCCGGGCAAAGCGGACAGCATTGCCCCCACCACACGCTTTAAGCTTGGGATGATTGTAATTAGGCGCAACACACGCAAGACCCGCAACGCCCGCAAGACACTCAACGGTCCTGATGCTGGCACCAGCGCGATAGCAATAATGGTAAAATCAAACAAATTCCAACCAGACTTGAAGAAGCTCTGCCGATAGACAACAAGCTTCAACCCCAGCTCTGCCACAAAAATGGCAAGCAAGGTCTTATCAAGCCCTGTAAGGAGTGGTCCCCACTTCGCCATGATCGCCGGTGAAGTTTCCATCGCCAGGATCACTGCATTGACCAAAATCAGAGCTGTAATCACCCACTCGAACGCGCGAGATTCAAGGGTCTTTTGAATTTTGACAAGCATGACATGTTCCTCAGCAATTCTCATGGGCGCGACCGTTAGGCTGCGTCAAGGATCAGACTGATCTAGGTCAACTAAACGGAACTCGAGCCAAGCTCAAGTTATTCAATTCATGTAACAATTCACAGAAGTGTCACATTGAAACAACGAATTCTTAGGCCTGCTGCCCTATAAAGAGGCGAGAGGCAAAAATGATTATTGAGTTGCTAAGTCCAAATTCCCCCCATCTCCTGTCCACCGCGACAGGGCAGGATGCGTTTGAGGTTTTCAGTGCGGACCCCAATTGCATGGCAATTGCGATCATTGATACCGACAACAAGCCAGTTGGCTTGGTATCGCGACAGGCCTTTTTGCTTAAATATGCGGATACCTTTGGACGCGCGCTGTGGGAGAAGCGCCCAATTGCGATGTTGATGAACAAAGCGCCCCCAATATTCGACAAGCACCAGTCAGTCCTTCAGGTTTCTGCTTCCTTTGCCGAATACACAAACGAAACTTTCTTGGATGGATTTATTGTAACGGATCAAGGCAAGTTTGCAGGCTTGTGCGATGCAGCTGCCCTCTTGCGAGCCAGTGTTGACGACCAGTTGCAAAGGTCGAAAAAACTAGCCTTTTTTAACCAAGAACTCGACCAATTGCTTCGCTTACAACTAACGGGCAAAGTCGACTTAGCTGAATTCGCTTCTGCCATCACCCAATCGGCCACTTCGGCACTGGAAGTAGAGCGCGCAAGCTTATGGGTATTTGATGAAAGTCACGAAACACTCCGCTGCGTGCAACGACGTGAGAATTCATCGGAGTATTTTAGTGAAGGGCAGTCTATCCGTCGGAGTGATTACCCTTTGTATTTTCAAGCAATGGAACAGGATCGGGTTGCAGCTATCCATGATGTGGCAACAGATCCACGCGCAGATCGGCTAAACGTCGACTATTGTCAACCATTGGGAATTAAGTCACTTTTGGACGCCCAAATTCTCTTTGATGGCGAGTTAAAGGGTGTGTTATGCTGTGAGTCCCAAGGCAAAGCCCGCCAATGGAATGATGATGAATGTGCGTTCGTTGTCTCGTTGGCCGAGCGGGTCGCTCAGTTTCTGCAAGCCCGAGAGATCGCTGATTTGGCGACCAAGGCAGAGTCCGCCAACCAAGCAAAATCCAGCTTTCTTGCCAATATGAGCCATGAAATTCGGACGCCCCTAAATGGCGTCATCGGCATGGCGGGTGCTTTAGCCCGCACAAACCTTGATCCGCGTCAGGAAGAAATGGTCAACCTGATTTTATCGTCAGGAAACGCGTTAGAGGGCTTACTTGGCGATATTCTAGACCTTTCTAAAATCGAAGCTGGCAAGCTTGAAATCACTGAAGAGGAGTTCGACCTCTTCAAGCTCATCCAACAAACGACACAGATTTTGCGCCCATCTGCGGAAACAAAGGACCTAGAATTCACTGTGCATATTGCCCCCAATGCACACGGTGTTTTCCGAGGCGATCCTTTGCGGCTCCGCCAGATTGTCTCGAACTTGGTGTCAAATGCCGTCAAGTTCACTCAATTTGGTTCAGTCGGTATCGAAGTCACTTTGTCGGAGGCTGCTGATGACGACAGCGCCGACCAGCTTATGGTTCAAGTTTCTGATACTGGTATCGGCTTTGATGACACGACCAAAAAGCGCCTGTTCAATCGCTTTGAGCAAGCCGACACTTCAATAACCCGTGCATTTGGTGGGTCAGGCCTTGGCTTGTCCATTTGTCTCGCCCTGGCCAGCGCCTTAGGGGGCCAAATTTTGGCTGAATCGACGCTTGGGGTAGGAAGCGTGTTTCGATTGGACGTACCAATCCGTCGCACGTCACCTCGCGCAGTATCTAGCGGGGTAGCCCCCGTAATTTCTGGTTCAACAGAGACCGGGCCAGATGACCAAGCACAAAATGACCTCAAAATTCTCTTGGTAGAGGATCATGTGATTAATCAGCGCGTTGTCGCGTTGATTTTAGAACCATTTGGCATTGACCTCACCATTGCTAACCATGGCCTGGAGGCTTTAGAGGCATTTCAACAAGGATCGTTTGACGTCATTCTCATGGACATGCAAATGCCGGAAATGGATGGGCTAACTGCAACGCGTGAAATCCGACGGCTAGAGACGGCAAAGGGCCTACAAAGAACACCAATCGCCATGTTGAGCGCTAATGCGCTGCAGGAGCATGTCGATCAAGGTCGGGAAGCTGGTTGTGATTATTATATCGCCAAACCGATTACCCCCAAAAGTCTGATAGACGGCATTGAGGTGACGATTGCTCGAGCACAAGAAGGCTTCGAGCAAATAGACCGCAATCAGGCGTAAACTCGCATCGCGTTGCAGCTCACCCACCTCGCTCGGCTGGCCAGTAGTGGCTTAACATTCTATTTGACTGTCATGACCCAGCAAACATCCAGCCGCCGCTTCTACAAGACTGTCGACATTGCCCCCGTCGAAACCGGCTTTGCTGTGCGCCTAGATCGGGCAACGCCAAAGACCCCCGCGAAAAAGCCGCTCGTCTTGCCGACGCAAGCCGCTGCCGAATTGGTTGCGGCTGAGTGGGACGCGCAGATCGAAACCATCGACCCTTTCGCTATGCCAATTACCAGACTGGTCAATGTCGCATTGGACCGGGCGGTCGAGACACGCGCGGCCATGGTCGGCGAGATCGTCAAATATGCGGCGACAGACCTTGTGTGTTATCGGGCAACAACGCCGGCTAGCTTGGTTGCCGCTCAAGCCGCGGCTTGGGATCCTTTACTTACATGGGCTGAGGCGCACTTGGGCGTTCACCTTGTAACCACCATGCAGGCATTGGCGATTGATCAACCTGCAGAGTCGCTCGCCCGCATTGAAGCGGCTGCCCATGCACTCGACGATTTGCGCCTCACCGCTTTGGCCTTTGCCAATGGGCTCGCAGGCTCCGCTATTGTGGCACTTGCCCTCATCCACCGTCGCATCGACGGCGAAACAGCCTTTCGCGCTATACGCGTGGAAGAAGACTGGCAGGCCGAACGCTGGGGCCGCGACCCCGACGAAGAAAAAATCGCCAACGCAAGGCGCGTTGACCTGATCGCGGCAGAGCGCTTGGTTTCAGCGCTCGCTTAACCCTCACCCCGTCCCCAAAAACACTTCGGGATCAACCTGATCAAACAAATGCAGCGCCAATCGGGCTGCAAGGCCACGTGGGCTGGAGAGCGTTGGGTCGGCGTCCACCAACACGCGCGCGTCGCGCTGGGCGATGGCCAATAGGTCTGAGTGGAGGGCCGCGTCTGCCAGCTTAAACGCCGGGATACCCGATTGGCGTAGGCCCAATAGGTCGCCCCCGCCGCGCAGCTTGAAATCTTCTTCAGCAATGGCAAAGCCATCTTCGGTCTCACGCAATTTCGCAATGCGCCGCGCGCCCATCTCGCTCAACGGATTGGCGTAGAGCAAGAGGCAATGGCCGGGCTTGCCGCCCCGCCCTACCCGTCCCCGAAGCTGGTGCAATTGGGCGAGGCCAAAGCGCTCGGCATGTTCAATCACCATCACACTGGCTTCAGGCACATCGACGCCGACTTCGATGACGGTCGTGGCGACCAGAATTTTAGCCGCCCCAGAGCGGAAGTCCTCCATCGCTTCGTCTTTGTCCTTGGATGACATCCGGCCATGGATCAGGCGCACGCTGTCGCCAAACATGGCCTGCAGGTCCTGAAAGCGATCGCTGGCAGCCGATACATCTACCTTGTCACTCTCTTCCACCAGAGGGCAGACCCAGAACACCCGGTCGTCTTTTTCAATAGCGCGACGGGCGGCTTCGGCCACTTCATCCAGCCGGTCGAGCGACATGGCGATAGTCTTGATTGGCGCACGGCCCGGTGGCTTTTCGTCCAGACGGCTGACATCAAGGTCACCATAAACGGCCATAGCAAGCGTGCGTGGAATTGGCGTCGCACTCATCGCGAGCACATGCGGCGCAAAACCCTTGTCGATCAGGCGCCTGCGGTCAGCGACGCCAAAGCGGTGCTGCTCATCGACCACCACCAGTCCCAATTGCTGAAACACGACGCCTTGTTGAAATAAGGCATGGGTGCCGCACACCGCATGGATATCGCCATTGGCGAGGCCTTCAAGCACCATGCGCTTGTGACTGGCCTTATCCTTGCCGGTCAGCACTTCGAGGCGCAGGCCGATCTTGGCCATCAAGGGGGCGAGGCCCGCATAATGCTGGCGCGCAAGGATTTCCGTGGGCGCCATCAAAGCCGATTGCATCTGAGCTTCTGCTGCCCGCGCCATCGACCACGCCGCGACCAAAGTCTTGCCCGCGCCGACATCGCCTTGCAGCAGGCGCAACATCGGCGTGGCGGCCGCCATATCCGCCCCGATTTCGGCAAAAGCGCGGGTCTGGGCCCCGGTCGGCTGATAGGGGAGAGCGGCTAACAAGGCATCCGTGTAGGTACCTGTGCCGTGGATGGCGCGCCCTGGCGTGCGCCGCCTTGCGGCACCTGACAGCTGCAGGGCAATTTGGCGGGCGAATAGCTCATCATAAGCCAACCTGCGCCGCGCAGGCGTGCTGGGCAGGATCTCATCCTCCCCATCAGGGGCATGGGCACGCACAAGGGCTGCGCCAAAGCTCTCCCACCCTTCGCGTGCCCCAAGGGCTGGATCGGCCCATTCGGCAAGCCCCTCAGCCTTATGCGCCGCTGCGCCACAAATCTTCGCCAGCGTGCGATGCGACAGACCGGCGACACTACGGTAAATCGGCTCAAACACGACGCCCAGATCGGGATCATCCAGATTGAGGATACGCGAGGGATGGATCATCTGCCGCTCGCCATAGCGTTCGCTGATTTCGCCAGAAACCACGCGGACCGCCCCTTCGGGCAAGCGCTCGGACAAATAGCGCGCATTGGGCTTGAAGAAGAGAAGCGATAAGAAGCCCGTATCATCTGACACTTGGATTTTATAGGGCCGGCCCATGCCACCGGGCTGATGGCGCTCCACCGTCACTTCGAGGGTACATAGTCGCCCAAGCTCTGCTTCATGGATCTTTGGGCGATAGCGTCGGTCCACCAAGCCAGTCGGCAAGTGAAAAGCGAGGTCGCGCACCGTATCACCGCCAGCAGCTTTGGCCGCCAAAGGCGCAATCTTAGGGCCAACCCCGGGTAGGGTTGTCAAAGGCGCAAAAAGGGCGAACAGGCTTTCAGGACGCATGATGCCCTATGTTTAGCCGAGCTTGGCCCGCCGCGTCACCCGCCACCTTTAGCTTTCATCACCCGGATCAAGCCTTCTTGCGCGACGCTGGCCACCAAGCGCCCGTCACGCGTATAGATTTTGCCGCGGTTCATGCCGCGCCCACGCCCAGCCCACGGGCTGTCGGTGCAATACAGCAACCATTCATCCGCGCGGACATCATCGTGAATCCAAACGGCGTGATCAAGGCTCGCGGTCATCAACTCTCCCCGCATCCAGCTGAGACCATGCGGGCGTGCACATGTTCCCAGAAGCTGCATGTCGGTGGCATAGGCCAGCACAGCGCGGTGAATCTGCGGGTCATCGCCCATGGGCGCGACAGCGCGGAACCACGAATTCTGCATCGGCGGCATCTTATCCGCCTTCAGCCAAGCGGCAGCATCGAGGGAGCGAAACTCAATCGGGCGCGGCGTCAAGAAGAAGGGGCGAAACCGCTCGGGCACTATATCAATCGACTTTTGCCGCCACTCGAGCTCGGACGGCAAAGACTCGGGGTCTGGCATGTCCGGCATTTTGTCTTGATGGTTCAGACCCTGCTCCAGCTTGTGGAAGGAAGCTGCCATATTCAAAATCGGCACGCCCTGCTGCTGGGCAATGACGCGACGGGTCGAGAAACTGCCACCATCATAGTCGCGCACGACACGGTAGACGACGGGGAAATCCTCATTGCCGGGCCTCATAAAGTAAGCGTGCATCGAATGGGGCAGACGATCGGTGTCGGTCGATTTACACGCGGCCATCAAGGCTTGGGCTATCACTTGCCCACCAAACACACGCCCCCGGCCGCCGTCCTTGCGCGCGCCGCGATAGAGGTCTGTGTCGAGCGTCTCGACGTCCAACAAAGTGGTTAAGCCATGGATCAATTCGTCGGGGGAGGGATGTTGCTCAGTCATGCTGCTCAGTTAGGACAATTGCGCCGTCGGGGGAAGTTCGCAGGTGCAGGAGATTGGGTATTTGTGTGGTTCAGCGGTAAAGCCCCCTACAACTTCGCC
>JBEIEG010000019.1:0-20146 GCA_040383035.1 Hyphomonadaceae bacterium
CCTTCCGGCTCGCAAAGGCGACATCTGGCATGGATTTGCGCCTAAGCTTGGAGCGGGTACCGTGTACGGCTACCGCGTCCATGGCCCTTATCGGCCTGATCAAGGCCATTTGTTCAATCCCCATAAGCTGTTGCTCGATCCTTATGCGAAAGCGCTGACTGGGGAGTTTCGGTGGGGCCCGGAGCATTTTGGCTATTTCTACGAAGGTCATGACCCAGATGGCATGCCCGATCATCGCGACAATGCCGCGACCTGTTTGAAAGGGGTTGTTGTGGACCCCGCCGCGATGACCCCCCTGCCCCGTCACGGCGCGAGGCCTTTGCGCGAGACTCTGGTTTACGAGTTGCACGCCAAAGGCTTCACCATGCAACTGCCGAGCCTCTCTGACAAAGAGCGTGGGACTTTTGCGGGCCTTGGAAGTCAGGCGGCACTCGACTATTTATGTGCGCTTGGGATCACAACGATTGAGCTGTTGCCCGTTCATCAAATCATCCACGACCGATTCTTGGTTGATCAAGGCTTGAACAATTTTTGGGGCTACAACACCCTGAGTTACTTTGTGCCGCACCAAGATTACGCGTTAGGCGATCCAATAGCCGAAATGCGCGCCTTTGTTCAAAACGCCCATGCGCGCAATCTCGATGTGTGGATGGATGTGGTCTATAACCACACATGTGAAGGCAATCGGCATGGCCCGACACTGTCGTTTCGCGGCATCGACAATGCTTCTTACTACCGCCTAAATCCGCAGGACCTAAGCCGTTATGCCGACATCAGCGGCTGTGGCGCGACGCTCAATGCCGCACACCCCCAAGTCCGCGATCTGATCGTGGAGTCGCTGGCCCATTGGGTGCAATGCTATGGCCTCGACGGCTTCCGCTTTGATATTGCCCCTTCCCTTGGCCTGGATGAGGCGGGCCGGTTCAGCCGGGAGGCTCCCTTCTTTGAAGCGGTCCGGCAAGACTCGCGTCTCCAAGACGTCAAACTCGTTGCGGAGGCTTGGGACGCCGCTGGCGGCTATTATGTTGGTGACTTTCCACCTGAGTGGGCAGATTGGAACGGCCAAGCTCGCGATTCAATTCGGCAATTTTGGCGTGGCGATCAGGATATGGCACGCAACTTCGCCAAAGCGTTAGCGGGTTCCCCAGACTTATTTCGCAACAATGGCAAGCCGGTTGAGTCCAGCATCAATTTCGTCGCGTGCCATGACGGATTTCCGCTCTTAGACCTCACGCGTTATGCGCATAAGCACAATCACGCCAATGGCGAGAATAACCGCGATGGCGGCGATCATGACTTCTCGTCCAATTATGGTGTCGAAGGCGAAACAGCTGACCGCGAGATTGAAGAGCTCCGCGAGCGCCAAGCCCGCAATATGTTGGCCAGCGTCTTTTTAAGCTTCGGCACGCCTATGTTGTTAGCAGGCGATGAAATGGGTCGCACGCAACGCGGCAACAACAATGCTTATGCCCAAGACAATGCCATCAGCTGGCTGGATTGGCGCTTGCCCGGCTCGCGCCTTGGTGCCCAACGCCTGACCTTCACCAAGCAATTGATCACGCTTCGCAAGGAGATGTTCGCAGGCTTCCCGGAAGGCCATCCTAATGGACCAGGTGAACGCGAACCCACAATTGCGTGGTGGAGTGTATGGGGCAATCTTATGACCCATAAGGATTGGATGGATCACAAAACCCAATGCTTTGCGGCCGTGTATGAGCCACGTGGTTGGCTGATCCTGTTTAACGCAAGCCTTGAGGATGCGGCCTTTATTTTACCACCCACCGGAACCGGTGTGTGGCGGATGGCATTGACGACTGCCGACCCCATTCGTCCAACCCAGGATCAAGTGGCCGCGGGCGGCCAAAAAATTCGACTTCCAGCACGAACACTTATCGTGTTTTCGCGTGACACCTCTAGAATAATTGGAAAGACCGGACATGGCTTTTAATCGCATTAGTGGCATTTTGCTCCATCCAACCAGCCTGCCTGGCCCCTATGGGATTGGTGAAATCGGCGATCAGGCGATGGCCTTCATCGATGCTTTGGCGGAGTCTGGACAAAAGCTGTGGCAAATCCTGCCCATCAATGCGACCGGCAATAATGCAAGCCCTTATTCGGCTACGACAACCTTTGCTGCCAATCCGCTTCTGATTGACATCGACGGCTTGGTTGAAGCCAAGCTCTTGTCCGTCGACGAAGTCGCACATCTTAAAGCCCTACCGCAAATCAAAGTTGATTATGACGTCACCGTCCCTGCCCGTCTCGAAGTTTTGGCTTTAGCTGGCAGTCGCTTGGCGGCCCAAGCCGACCATCCTTTGGCCAGCGGCTTACATGCATTTAAGGCCAAGCATGGTGCAGCATGGCTGGATGATTATGCGCTATTTGAAGCCATTTCGGTTTCGCGTCAGCGCCAAGGTTGGATGCATTGGCCTGATGATCTGCGCCGGAGAGAGCCTAAGGCATTAGCAGAAGCGCGCAAGTCGCTCGCCTCTGAGATTGCGGCAATTGAGGCCCTGCAATTCCTGTTTGATCTTCGCTGGCAGCGCCTGCGCGCTCATGCCGCTTCGAAGGGGATCATGATCATTGGCGACATGGCGATCTTCGTCGCCCATGATTCCGCCGACGTTTGGGCGCGTCCCGATTTGTTTAAACTGGATGCAGATTTTAATACCCGCGTCGGTGCGGGCGTTCCGCCAGACTATTTCAGTTCGACGGGTCAGCTTTGGGGCAATCCCATTTATGAATGGGACAAGATGGCCGAAGATGGCTTTTCTTGGTGGGTCGCGCGCATGCGTCGCTTGCTCGATTTTGCTGATGCCGTGCGCATCGACCATTTCCGTGGCTTTGCATCATGCTGGGAAACGCCCGCTGGCGAGACCACCGCGATTAACGGCCAATGGGTCGATGTTCCGGGCGACGCTTTGTTCACCTCGATCATGACGGCCCTACCGGACTTGAAAGTGATCGCAGAGGATCTGGGGCACATCACCGAAGACGTTATCACCTTGCGCGACAAATTTGCCTTCCCCGGCCTCAAAATCCTTGAGTTTGAATTTGGTGATGGCCCGCCGCGCAATGAGCGCCACCCTTACCACTATCCCGCCGCGACCGTGTGCTATCCCAGCACGCATGACAATAATACGGTGATCGGTTGGTTCAAGAATGATGGTCGTGAAGCGGCTGAGCGCGCCAATGATGCGCCCCGGGAAGCCGCCGCTGCCCTAGAGCTCCTCGGCGGGGACGGCACTGACCTTCACTGGCGGTTCATTGAACTGGCTATGCAGTCTGGATCCAACCTCGCCATTATCGCGTTACAGGATGTGTTTGGCCTAGACGGCAACGGCCGCATGAATACGCCCGGCACGATTGAAGATAATTGGAACTGGCGGTTTGAAGCTGCTGACTTTACGCCAGCCGATCGCACGAAGCTGCTTGACCTCGCGAAAGAGTACGGACGCTGACCCACATGAACGCACTGACCCCGAATTTGGAAGCGCGTCTTAGTCATTGGTATGACCATATTGACGCGATCTTTCTGAAGCGATTGAGCGCTGAGGCTGGGCTTTTGCCGGCCAGTACGGCCAAAACCGTCCATGGGGATTATGCGCATGCGTGGGTGCGCGACAATGTCTACTCCATTCTCGGCGCATGGGGCCTTGCTTGTGCCTATAAGCGCCTAGATCCTAGGTCAGAGCGCGCTGCCCATTTAGAGGCCAGTGTCGTCCGACTGATGCGCGGCCTCTTGTCGGCCATGATGGGTCAAGCCGACAAAGTCGAAAAGTTCAAATACACCCAAGACCCCCTCGATGGCCTGCATGCCAAATATGATGCGGCGACGGGTCAGCCTGTGGTTGGAGATGCCCATTGGGGTCATCTGCAAATTGATGCCACGTCGCTTTTCTTATTATTCCTTGCGCAAATGACCGCCGGTGGCCTCAAAGTGGTTGAAACCGCTGATGAAGTCGATTTCGTGCAAAACCTCGTCCACTATATTGGGCCAGCTTATCGAATTGCCGATTATGGCATTTGGGAACGTGGTCGAAAATCCAATGACGGCGTGGTTGAGATCAATGCCAGCTCCGTCGGAATCGCCAAAGCGGCACTGGAGGCTTTAGACGGCCTCGAATTTGGCTGTAGCGCTCGTGGACCGATCCAAGTGCCGGCCGACGATATCGCACGGGCACGGGAGACGCTGCAGGTCTTATTGCCGGGTGAATCTGCGTCAAAAGAAACCGATGCCGCCCTCCTCGCCGTTGTCGGCTGGCCAGCCTTTGCTGTCGACGACAAAGTGCTGATCTCTCACACGCGCGGGCGGATCTTGGATCGCCTTGCGGGCCGGTATGGCTGCAAACGCTTCTTGCGCGATGGCCATCAGACGACGGTGGAAGACGAACATCGCTTGCACTATCATGCCGGTGAGCTCTCAAAATTTGCCAATATCGAGTCCGAATGGCCACTCTTCTTTACCTACCTTCTCGTTGATGCGGAGATGACCGGGGATAAGCGGGGCGCGGGCGCTTGGGCCGATCGGCTGGAGCCGCTTTTTCAGATGCGCGACGGCCTGCCACTTTTGCCGGAGCTCTATTTTGTTGATGCCGATGCGGTAGAAGCTGAAGCCGCTGCTCCAGGCAGTCAAGACCGGGTTGCGAACGCCAATCTGCCACTTCTTTGGGCGCAATCACTCTGGGCGCTGGGGGCCATGTTACAAGAAGGTCTGCTAGCGCCCGAAGACATTGATCCGCTGGGTCGTCGCCATCATCTGAACCGCACCAATCAGCCAGAGGTCGCTTTTGTCATTGTCGCAGAAGATGCAGAAACTGCTGCCAAGCTCCACGGACTTGGCCTGATCTCAGATCAGATGTCAGAGCTTGGTTCGGAGGTGATCATTCGCCCGGCAGGAGACCTGGTCAGTGTTTGGACCCAGATCGGCAGGAATCAGCATTTGGGTCTAACCGGCCGCCCTGAAAAGCGTCTTGGGCCACTTGCAAATGCCTATGTCTATGAAGCGGAAGGCCAGCACGTATTATTCTCTGCGACCTTGCTAGAGGCCCACGACCACCATATTCGCTATGATGCCGCAGCTCGTGCGCGCCGTTTACGTGGCGATCTACGTTATGTCGCCCGGCATTGGCGCGGGCAGGACAATCCGGTCTTCATCCTATGTGTCGACGCAACGGCCATGCAAGGCACTGGCGTCGAGCGTCTGATTGATCTCCTCCACGAAGTTCGGCGGGGTCAGGTCGATTTTGCCCGCACCAAGCTGGTTCGGATTGACGAAGCCCTGCGCGCCCAAGCCAAATCACAGTCAATTGGCTCTCTTCTGCCACCAGAAATGCGTGCGGATTACAACCAAGGTTTGCCAAAACCCCTCGAGAATGGGTTTGGTCGAGGTCTCGATGATGCGATCGCTTCAGGGGACCCGACAGAAGTTGAGCGGACTTATGAAGCGGCTGGGAGAGCCGGGGATTGGGCAACAGCGCGACGTGGGGCCGCGTGGCTGAACCGTACCGATCCGCGCTTGCAGGATTCCGCCAAGGACATTGTGGTGCGCCTGAGACGTCTGGGCCTTGGCGAGGGTCGCGTCATCACACGCCCGGTTCCTGAGGGGGAGCTGGTGACCATGATCGAAGAGGGTCTTCATTCGAAATTGCATGCAGTCATCGCTCAAGAGGTACTGCAGGCTTTGGGTCTGTTTAGTAAGTCAGACTCCAATGCGGTGCGCGGCATGCGGACCATTAGGCTAGCAGAGATTGTCGATCGCTTGGGTCAAGAAGAAATAGGCGGGATGGAGAATCTGGTGGCAGAACCGCCCAGCGTCCTGTTTGACCGCGTGAAGGCGATCTTGCTCGAGACACCCTCTGTGCGGGCGGTGGTCTCCCCTGCCCCCACTTTCGCCTTGACCCCTTCTGCACAGGCAATTGGCAGCGAGTGGGAACAATGGCGGGTACGTTTGGGCGTTCTGACCCGTGTCGGCAGTGACTTCTTCGCGCGGCTGTGGTCCCTACTCCACGTGTGCCCTGGCATCGTGTTTGGAGCCAACAATCGCCTAGATGCCGCTGTTGCCAGGTCCGACCTCACCGCTTGGGAGAAGGATTTTGCCCTCGAGATTGAGGTTCGTCTGGAGACAATCCCCGACCCTGCCTATCGCACCTTCTGCCTTGAAGCGTTGAATGTCCTTGCTAACCGGCACGAGCGTGATCCGGACTACCGGGTTGATCAGGACATTGTTCTCGATGATCTGATCCATGATGCCGTGGCTTGGATTTGGTGCCAAGCGGGAAATGGCGAGCCAGATTGGAAGCAAGCGGGTCCTGTTTGGGCGATGGCTCGCCATGCCGATGCGCAGACCATGGCGCTGGCACTGTATGCCTGCTGTGAAAAGTATAAAGCCCCTTCTGAGCCAGCTTTTTGCTAGTACGCGCAGGGTGACCGGCCTTGCCAGGCCGTGTGTGATCCCCCGATGACATGCGGAAGCTGCTTGAGCCCTTCCTGAGTGGTTTCTCGCCGTCAGCTTGACCACCAATTGTCCGTGCGCGAGCCCTTGTCGGCAGAATTACGCTCTGCGCCTCCCCGTCCAGCTCTTTTTTGCGTCGACACGTCCTCACAGGAGGCATGTCTTCGTGTGGACAAATCAACAAGCACGACCTGCACACGTGCCCACGTCTCCCCTTGTCCGCAGTCGGATACAATGAAACGTTGACAAGCCCACATCCCGGCACGGGGAAGCGTCGTCATGTGGACACGCCCACAACCCGACAAACTGGCCGCTTCGGGCTAGAAATCGGGCAACATAGGACCAACTTGCGCCGCGGCGCGCGCCGACGCCGCTTCACATCGGGTCCAGCCCTCTCACCCGCCTCTCCTTGGCTCAGAAATCGACTAGCAAGCCCCTCTTCACTCAAAGACGGCCCGACAACTGTTCTGCCCACATAGTCGCCTCACAGGCAAAATTTCAGATGGGCGATAAGGAATCGTTAAGGTTTAAAGCATAGAGTTTCAACATGTGGACACGGGGAGGAGACGACTTTTCAACAAGTCCAGCCTTCGACAAGGCGACACCTCGCCATGTCTCTCATGCCCACTTGTGGGGGCCTCGAAATGTGGGGTTTCCAAGATGACGACGCGCCGAACTAACCACATGGCCGCATGTGGACACGAGGAGGTAGAAAGATGCATGTAGTAGCCATAGTCAGCCAGAAAGGTGGGGCAGGAAAGACCACTTTATCGGTTCACCTCGCCGTTGCAGGTGCCCGTAAGGGTATGTCCGTCGCTTTGATCGACCTCGACCCACAAGCCACAGCCGCCCAATGGGGCGATTGGCGGGGAGGGGACAATCCAGCCGTCGTGGCCACGCCTTACACCCGCCTTGAGGCAACGTTGCAGGAAGCCGCCCAAGCCGGCGTCGATCTCTGCATCCTCGATAGCCCACCAGCAGCAGATGCCGCAGCCGTCTCAGCCGCACGTGCCGCTGATCTGGTTCTAGTGCCGACGCGGGTCAGCGCCTTTGACCTCCACGCCATCAAGACCACCGGCGAATTAATGCGCATTGCGCAGAAACCTGCCTTTACGATCTTCAACGCTGTCCCGCCTCGAGCTGCCAGCTTGGTCGAGGATGCTGCTGCCGTCGTACGCGGCATCGGGATGCCATTGGCGCCTGTCTGCCTGACAGAGCGCGCCGCTTTCCGTCACGCCGTGGTCGATGGCCATACAGCCGGTGAATATGAGCCCGGCTGTAAAGCCGCCAGCGAAGTCGATGCCGTCTTTGACTGGATGATGGGCCGCCTCACCAAAACGCAAGCCGTCGCCCAAGCGGCTTAATCACCACATTCTAGCGATAGGAAAGGGGACATAGATGGCCAAAGCACCAAGCCTCGCAGCGCGTCTCGCCGCCGTAGCTGCACAACCCAACACAAACCCATACCAAATGTCAGCTCCGGCCAATCAGGATAGCCAACAAGTTGCTGAGCCGCAGTTTGCTCCAGCCCCAGTCGCAATAGCCGAACCCATGGCAGCCGCGCCGGTTTTCGCGCCTCCCAATTTTGCGATGCCCGTGCCTCAAAAGGCCAAAGCTCGCGATGGCCGTGTGATGGTTGCGGGCTATTTCAGCCCAGAACTCTCACGCTCGCTGCGCATCTTAGCGGCAGAGCGGGACGTCACCGTGCAACACTTGGTGGGTGAAGGCCTCGATTTCGTCCTGCGCCATTATGGCAAGCACCCGATGGGTGAGCGCTAAATCCACTCCCAAAGTAGGGCAGGGTGGCCTAGTCACGACCCCGTGACGACCTGAAGACGTGTCCACATGCAGACGGGTCAACAGCTCCACCTGTGTGGTTGCGAACCCCTGATTTATCTTCTGCATGCGCAGAATCAGATAGGATCAGTTAAAGACCTCCGAAAAGAGCCCCTTACCTTGGTTGGGCTCTCGAATCGGGACACTCCAATCCTTGCACCATGGCGGTGCGTCACCGGGGACACGCTTTTGCCCTCTCGCATGCGAGATAGAGGGCGATGTTCGAAAGAGAGAGACAGCTATGTCCGCGCGACGCAAAGATGATCCTCAGTTCGATTTCTTCATCCCGATGGTGCACGACATCCCGTTGAAGGATCAACGCGAGACGATGGAGCGGCCCTTCTTCTCGCTGCAAAAGCGCAAACGCCTCAAACCTATCGATTACCGCAGCCCCGATGGCGAAGTTTGGGTAAAGGTTGAAGCCGTGCCGGCCTATGGCATGGCCACGATCTGGGACGCCGATATATTGATCTGGGCAGCAAGCGCATTGAACCGGTTGAAGCAGCAGGGCGTCAATGATCTGCCGCGCACGCTACGCACCACCGCCTATGACCTTCTGCGCGCCATTAAGCGTGACACCGGCGGCAAGGGCTATCAAGAGCTTCGCGCTGCCCTAGACCGTTTGGCCTCGACCACCATCTTCACATCGCTACGTGCCAAGCGAGGTAGAGACCGCCGCTTTTCCTGGATTGATGAATGGGACATTGAGGTTGACCCCATCACCGAACAACCGCGCGCCCTGCGCATTACCTTGTCCAACTGGATCTACGAAGGGGTGACTCAGGAAAAGCAATTGCTGACCATGCACCCCGACTATTTCAGCTTGACCGGTGGGCTGGAGCGCGCGCTTTACCGGATCGCGCGCAAGCATGCAGGCGATCAAAAGAAGGGCTGGCTCTGCCGCTTCTCGGTTCTCAAAGACAAAACGGGCTCAGACTCCGAACCCAAGGAGTTTGCGCGCATGATGCGCAAGATCGCGCTACGCGATGAATTGCCCGAATATAGCATGACCATCGTCAAAGCCGCAGACGGCTCCCCCGCCGCCCACTTTATTCGTCGCGACGCGGGCGAACGCACTGCCATTTCCGACGCTATCATTGAATTTGACCAATTATACGCCGACACCATCGCCAAAAAGCAAGGCGATTTGCTTCTGTGACCTGACGGGGGATCACCCACTTTGGGGGTATCACGAGTAGACATAGAAGAAGGGGAACCGGCGGAAACAGGTATCGTTCGCTGAGTATAAGAGCTCTAGGTAACTTCCATGTCAAAATCACTCTTGAAGACTTTGGCCTGCTGCGCGCTCTCCATTAATCTTTGGAGTTCAAACGGCTGGTCTCAAACAACAATAGCCCCGACGCCTAACGCCAATTGCCCAAATGCGCTTGAAGTCGTCCCAGTGAAAAGCCTGTCTGCTGGTGACCTTTCCAATCTTGGGCCAGAGCTAACAGTGGCTAGGGGTAACTACGCCATGACCTTTTGGCACGTTGAATCCGACAAGCGGCAAGGAAAGCTAAACAAGGCCACGATCGGCTTTTCGCTTATTCAAACACGCGACATAGAAAGTCAGCCTGTCGGCCTGATCATCCTCTCAAATAAATCCGAAGAACTCGATTTTGTAAAAGATGGCCACCAAATCATGATCGCAAGTCGTCATGAAAGCAGCTGCCCAATCCGAGCCATCCTTTCTGTGACAGAAACAGGTGGAATTGTACTGCGACAGATGTCTGTTGAGAAGGCTCGTTGAAATTACTCGTCGCGAGCTGAGCTAAGTAACGAAACAATTGGTTCCACCTACCGATATTGGCCGCAACTCAACGGGGGAACACCCACTTTCTGTCGGGGGAACGGGCGCCGGACTGGCGGTGGAACACCCACAGGGGCTTCGGGGTATCGGACGCTAATCCACGGGGGAACACCCGCAGGAGGTCTCTGCAACCCTTTGAAGATAAGATCTAAAAAGGTACTTTTGCGACGCTTAACTCTTTAACTCTTCTATTAAGAGTCTTTCTAAGTGGGCTATTGGGCACACATCAAAATGTGCCCAAGCCCAGTTTAAGGCGCGTACCCGATTTATTGAAGCCATTGATGGCCAAAGCTGCCATCTTCGCCCACATAGGCAAAGCGTTTGCCCGACCCGTGGAACGCCAAACTTAGAATAGAGCGCCGCATTTTACGGGGATCATCCAATAGTTCCGTGCGAGGACGGGGCCCAGCCAGAAAGCCTGTTTTACCCGAAGACAGATCAACCTGATCTACGCCGCCATCCGACCAGCCAACTAGCGCCCGCGTTTCATGGATGGCGACCGCCGTCACCAAACCTAGCCTTGGCCGATACACACCCGCCGATTGCCCCATCGGACCTTTCCCGGCCACAATCGGCCAAGCGAGTAGGGCAGGGCCGCCAGAGGTCAGAAGAACTGAGCCCGTCTTGTTCTGCACGAGGTGGCGGGGCTTCGCCGGATAGCCACCCATTTTAAAGGCCTGCCCATCGTGAAGTCGCCATCCGGCTAAAGCGGGTTCTGACAGACCGACAAACAAAAAGGCGTCGTCTGCGCCATAAGCCACAGAGATCGGCCCACCGGCACACGGGATTTCTTGGACTAGCTCTCCAGACGACAGCTCAAACAGGCTCACGCCCCCGCTATGGGTGACGGCAAGCTCTTGCCCGTCATGGGTGAAGGCTAAGGCTGTTGGTCCTTTCGGTGGCCGCAATTCTTGAGAGGTGCCATCTTGGCCAACGACATGCACGGTTTGGCCCGCCGCGACGGCGACAAAGCTGCCATCTGAGGAGATCGCCAACGAGTCGAGCCATTTGCGCGGCACCTGTAGGCGTTCGTGAACCTGACCCTGAAGATCGACTTGCACAAGCCTGCCATCATCGCCTGCCGTCCAGATGGATTGACCGTCGGGACTGGCCTGCATGGCCAACATACCGCCCTGATGACAAGTAAGGTGGTGTTCGCCCAGCTTCAGCGTGCCATCGCCAAAGCCAAAGGCAGGGCTATCGCCAAGCCACGCAGCACCAATTCCTGGGGCAGGATAGGGCAGGGGCCCTTTCTGGCGCTTTGACACTGGCGTCTCCTAATCTGTCTATACCTTCAAACACAATCGGGCGGCGGTGTGCAATACCCCGAATCAAATCAGCTCAGGCGGGAAGGGACCTGTGGCTCGCTGGCGTATAATGCCTATAGAATCAGAGATTTTCTGGGATCGTATCATTGCAGGTGACGCCGAGCCTCCCCAATGACGGGGGATCAACCACCGATTCCCAATTAGTCAAGATTTACCTTGAAAGCCTGAACGTTTGAGCCTTTCGGCTTTTCAATCGGGATTAGCCAAGCGGGAACACGTCCATCCCTAAGTTCAGCCATTAAGCCTTTAGGCGCTTCGCGCGACAAAATTGCGACCTCTGCTGACTTGGTACAAATCGCCAAATAGGATGCACCAAGATCCTTCGCCATGGTCTTGGCGACATCTGGCTTGGCCATGAACAAGCGGTAGGAGGCTAAATTGCCCTTGTTATTGCGGTGATAGGGGACAGCAAGAACCCGATGCTGGGTCGTTAACAAAATGCGCGAGCCCATATCAATAGGGGCTACCACCAGACCGGGAGACTGTGCCTTTAGGCCGCTAAAGGCTCGTTCGGTAAAGCAGCCTGCACCCCCCCCGGTCGAAAACTTTCTGATCTTGGGTTCAAAATATTCGGCAACCTTGGCCCCAACAAAACCTGGGATAATTGGATTGACAATGACAGCCGCGATCAAGGCTGTCTTTAAGTTGACCTGCTCCATCAGTTTGCCAATGAGGGCGGCCGCCATGATCCCAGAAACTGTGGTCGCAAGACCTGCCGCTCTTCCTTGCCAGAAAACAGCCAAGGCGACGGAAACAAAAATCGTCAAGGCTGCTAGGATCCACAAGTCCCGCTCTTTGCCCTTCGCCCAAAGGAGCGCAATTATGCTGGCAATTCCGGCCAAGACCGGAAACAAAGTCACCCCGAGGATCGCGCTCAACTTCGCCTTCATCATTGGTGCAGCTTCGGTGACATTATTCAGCCAAAGACGCTTCAACAGCGGGTCAATCTGGTCATAAGGCGGCACAATGACTTCTGGGAAGTAGCGCACGCCTGCCAGTACAATGCCACCAATCACTACCAACAGGACAAGGCGCACAACAATGCCGTCTTTAGGGCCTAGACGTGCGGTCGGGAAAAAGGTCGCTACGGCCAATAGGAGGCCACCAATCAAGCCCAAAACGGCATGCCCCCTACCAATTGCGTCATTAACCGGGGCGGCCCATTTCGCTTCTGGCACGGTGGCGACAAAACAGATGGCTAGGCCCAGGCCGAGACTAGCAGCAAACCAGCGCGTTTCATCTTGTACGGCTGCCCCGCGCAGGGCCCAGCGCAGCGCGACCCAGCCGATCAACACAATCTGTAACGGTAGCGCTTCTAAGCCAACGCCAATGCCCAAGGCGATGGCGATCCCGCTCAAAACGGCCATCCGTGCGCCACCAGCTATCAATCCCCACAAGGCTGCCGCAAGAAAAACAAGCTGTAGTCCGTGGTGATCAACCCGCCCGGGCAAGAAATAAGGCAAAACGGCGGGCGCACAGCTTATGAGGAAGATCGCGGGCAAGAATGCCTTTTTCCCGCCCAAGGCAACTGACGCTTTTGCTGCAATGATCACATAGACCAAACCCAGCCACATCGGGGTCAAGAAGGCTGCAGCCTTTTCACCCATGGATTGGCCAAACATCAGACTGGTAATCAATGTCGTCAAAGCAAGCGGTAGGTCGGCAATGCGAGACCAATGGATGTTGCTGATAGGATGCTCGGTAAACCGGTGTTGGGAGACGTCAAACCAGGCTTGCCCAGCCAACCAGTCTCGTACCTGAAGCACCCGCATGGCATCGTCATTATCGGACAAGTTCCACGTCGAAACGCGCGTCCAATAGGGACCAAGCATCTGATAGGACGCAATCAGAATCGCGCCAACAAGAACGAGGCGAAACAAAAGCCTGACTGGTGAAGTCTTAGGGGGCTGTTCAGTCGGATTTGAAGATTCAGCAAGAGACATCGACTTGGGACACCGCAGGTTACGTCGCACCAGAACTGCATAAAGTGCGCTGCGGTCTATGAACAGAACCTAGCATGTGGGAATTCCATCTGACACAAAAGCCTGAATCTGCGATGAAGAACGGGGGCTGATACAATCTTATGTCTCAGTGGCTTTGCTGCTGCTACTCTCTGTCGGCCCCTAATCGGCCATATTGCAAGAAAGTTCCGGTGTGAAGCTATCAGATCTCTTTACAGCTTCCTCCACTTCGGCCCGCATCTTCCGCTTTGTGGTGGTGGGCGGTTTGGCTTTTCTCTTGGATGCAGCTCTGGTTCTCGCTTTGGTTCACCTCGGCCTTGATGTCTATCTCAGCCGCGCGCTGTCTTTGATTGTGGTGGTGCTCTTCACCTTTGTGCTCAACCGGCAAGCAACCTTTGCCGCAACAGGCTGGCCCAGTCTACAGGAAGTGGTTGCTTATGTGGCCGCAAGCCTGATCGGCCTTCTAATAAATTATCTGGTTTTTGTCAGCGCCACTTTCGCGACCCTTCCCCTGCTGTTTGCAATGGCAGCTGGCACAATTGTGGCGTCAACCTTCAACTTCCTAGCCTATGGACGGATATTCAAAGCTAAATCCAATTAGGCCATGCTGAAGAGATGGTGCCAGTGGTCGTCTGATACGGGCTGGACGGAAAGACGGGGCGATTTCACCAAAGCGAGCTCTGACAAGGCTAGGTCGGCCTTGATGCGCGCTAGCGAGACAGGCCTCTTCAATGGCTCGCGCGCGACAACATCAACTGCAAACCACGCAGGATCCGTTGGGTCTGGATAGGCGGTCTTGATCACTTCGACTACGCCGACGATCTGCTTCTCATCGCCGGTATGATAAAAGAAGGCCAAGTCCCCAGCCACCATTTGTTTCAGAAAGTTCTTGGCCTGATGATTGCGCACGCCAGTCCATGGTTCACCCGCGTCGCCCCGCGCCACTTGGTCAGCCCATGAGAAACTATCGGGCTCGCTCTTCAACAGCCAATAGGCCATGGTTACAGCTCCTCACTTCAAAAAACTTTTATCAAGACCATCTAGCAGATAGCTGGGCTCCTGTGGCGAGTCACGTCACATGAGGCTACATTAGGAGAGCCCCTTTGAATCATTCCAGCACCTTGATGTGGTCTGAGGCACATGATGCCGGTCAGGTTGTTCGTCGCCAATTTCAAGCGAATAAGGTCCTGATGAGAAACTTAGGCGCGCGTTTGCGCGCGAACAGGCCCCGCCTTGTTCTGACCTGCGCGCGCGGGTCGTCTGACCATGCAGCAGGCTTTGGCAAATATGCGATTGAAACACGACTTGGCGTATTGGTCGCTTCGCATGCGCCTTCCACCTCGTCGATCTTTGGCAAACCGCTCAGCGACTTAGATGGCGCACTGTTTCTGGTCATCTCGCAGTCCGGGAAAAGCCCGGACATTTTGACGTCCATCGCTTTCGCAAAGGAGGCGGGCGCTCTTGTTGTAGCGATGGTCAATGATGCAGAATCCCCTGCCGCCAAAGCCGCTGATGTGTTCGTGCCGCTCCACGCTGGTCCTGAACTGGCGGTTGCTGCCACCAAATCCTACATTGCTTCGCTGTCTGCCATCGTTCATTTGGTCGCTGAGTGGAGCGAGGACCAAGAGCTTCTTAGCGCGTTAGAACAAGCTGGTGATCACATCAGCCACGCCTTTGCGCACGATTGGTCCAAGCTCGGTGATGCGCTTTTGAATGCCAAAAGTCTGTTTGTAATCGGTCGAGGTTTAACTTTTGGGATTGCCCATGAGATGGCCCTCAAACTGAAAGAGACGAGCGCCCTGCATGCGGAAGCCTTTTCAGCTGCCGAAGTTCGCCATGGGCCCATGGCGATTGTTGAAGCGGGCTTCCCCGTGATCATGATTTCCCCCATGGATGAAGCCGCAGCCAGTTTCCCGGCCTTAAGCGAGGAGTTCTCAGCCCGCCAAGCCCGCGTGTTTGCTTCGGGCGGGCCGCTTCCTGGTGCCATTGACTTACCAACATTGTCGGGGCTTCATCCACTGGTTGCGCCACTGTGCCAGGTCTCTTCCTTTTATGCCTGTGCAGAGGCCTTAGCCCGCGCACGTGGGCGAAACCCCGATGCGCCACCTTGGCTGAATAAAGTCACAGAAACACAATGACTTCTTACGTCTTCCAGAATGGTCGTTTGGCTCTTGGCGACACCCTCGTTGAGGGTCAGACCTTGCTGGCGTCCGGCCGCAGAATTGAAGCGATTGGGCCCGACTTAGCCATACCGGCGGGCTATCATCGTGTTGATCTGAACGGGGACACTCTCGCGCCAGGCTTTGTTGATATTCAAGTCAATGGCGGTGGTGGCGCTTTGTTTAATGACGCCCCGAGCGTGGAAACCATTGCGACCATCGCACGAGCCCATGCTAAGTTTGGTACAACTTCGCTTTTGCCAACCCTGATCTCGGATGACTTGGACAAGATCGCGCAAGCGATTGAGGCCGTCGATGCAGCGATTGAGGCCGGGGTGCCGGGGATCCTTGGGATTCATCTTGAGGGGCCTTTCCTGAATGCTGGCCGTAAGGGCGTGCATGATGCCTCGAAGTTTAAAGTCCTTGACCAAGAAGCGATTGACCTGCTGACCCGGTTAAAGCGGGGAAAGACTTTAATCACCTTGGCACCAGAAACCGCGCCAAATGGCGCGATTGCAGAACTGGTTCGGCGAGGTGCGATCGTTTTTGCTGGCCACTCCGATGCGAGTTATGAGCAAATCGTCGCAGCAGAGGCCGAAGGGCTTCGGGGTTTCACCCACATTTTTAATGCGATGAGCCAGCTATCCAGCCGTGCTCCGGGTGTCGTTGGAGCGGCCCTATCGAGCGCAACCTCCTTCTCAGGCCTGATTGCCGATGGGGTGCATGTTCATGTCGCCAACATGGCGCTTGTGGCCCGTTTGCTTGGACCCGAGCGCGCGGTTTTGGTCAGTGACGCCATGCCAACTTTGGGCTCTGACCAAGATTGGTTTGAGTTGAAGGGCGAGAAGATCTTTGCGCGCGGGCTGACATGTTACACCACCGACGGAGTGTTAGCCGGCTCGAACTTATCCCTGCACGATGCGATTAGCGTCATGATGCGCCAGGTCGGTGTTGAACTGGCCGAGGCGTTGCAGATGGCCAGCCATACCCCGGCGCGGGCCATGGGCCTAGAAGGCCATGTTGGTCGGCTGGAGGTAGGGGCGCGGGCTGACTTTGTGCAATTGGATGGCGATGCCAATCTGATGCGGGTATGGCAGGGCGGCGTTCAGCTCAGATCCAAGCCCTTTCGGACCCAAGCGTTGACTCCCTTGGCTGCCAAGTTGGCACTTGAGAAGCAGGCCTGCAAAAGATAGCCCCCAGTTGGTGCATCCCAGTTGAGCATTTCGCCAGCAACAAAGACCCCCGGGCGTGCTGTCAGCATCAGTTGCTCGTCGACACTATCCTGATTGATCCCGCCAGCGGTTGATATTGCGCGCTCTAGACCGGCAAGACCTGTCAGCTCGATGGGGAGTAATTTGATCAAGCGCGCGAGACCCATAGCGGTGACGGGTAGCTTATTGCCGGTAGCCTCACGCATCAAGGCAATGGCAGGAGGTGCCAGCTTCAAATGGCTCTTCAGCGCCGTCGAAATCGACTGACCGGCTTTGGCTTTCACGAGCCGCTGGGCAAGTGCTTCTGTCTCAATATCGGGTCGCAGATCAATCTGGATTTGACACGTGCCTTGCTGCAAGCCTTCGCGAAGGGCAGGTGACAATGCATAAATGGGCCCACCTTCTAGGCCGGTATCTGTGATGACCAGATCGCCGCGTGCGCGCGCTGCACCCAGATGAACCTCGACATTCTTCAAGATCGCTCCACCAAACCCAGCCTTCAGGGTTTCCGTCCAATTTGCGTGTACGCCGACATTGGAGGCTTCCAACGGGGTAATACCCACGCCAACTTGGCCTAGAACAGATGTCCAAGCACCATCTGCGCCGAGCTTCGGCCAAGACGCGCCTCCGAGAGCTAACAGGATGGCAGAGCCGACTTGTTCGCTGCTTGACCCGTCGCGATGGGAAAATTGAGCGGCTCCGGTTTCCGAGAACCCGGTCCAGCGCGCGCCGGTGGTGATGGTGACGCCAAGGTCTTGAAGTCGCCGAAGCCATGCGCGCAGAAGGGGTGATGCCTTGAGGCTTCGGGGGAATACGCGCCCGCTGGACCCCACAAATAAGGGCTGACCGAGATCTTCTGCCCAAGCCTTAAGATCGTCAGGCGTAAAGGCGTCCAGCCACGGCCCCGCCCAGTCCTGAGACGCACTATAGCGCGGCTTAAACTGTGCGAGTGCTTCACTGTGCGTGAGATTGAGGCCGCCGCGCCCGGCCAGAAGGAACTTTCGACCCACCGATGCCATGCCGTCATAGACATGCACCTTGTGGCCAGCCTTTGCCAGATGTTCAGCGGCAAATAGACCGGCAGGGCCTGCACCGATGACAATAACGGGCAGGGGAGGGACTTCGACGGAGGGCTCGATCATCCGATAATCATGGCAGGTGTTGGCCAGCCCTGTCCATCCAGACGCCGCTAAGACCTCTTAGGCGGCCTTTGGCTTGGAGAAATGCATCACGTCATCTTCCAATTTTCCAAATCGGAACGCCATCAGATCGAGCGCATAATTTTGATGCACTTTCCATGGGGCGACATGGCCTTGCTTCGGGAAGCTCTCCATGGCGCGGGTGACGTAACCGGATGAGAAGTCGAGCCAAGGGGCAGGCTCTAAAGCCTCACTGCCCTTTTCTGGGAGGCACGTCGTTTGCCCGGTCGCATCGAGATGCTTGATCAGGCGGCACATATATTCCGCCGTCAGATCAGCCTTGAGGGTCCAAGACGCATTGGTATAGCCAAATGCAGAGGCGAGGTTCGGCACGCCGCTATACATCATACCCTTGTAAGAGAAGGTTTTGGAGAAATCGACGGCTTTGCCATCCACCTGAAACGGCACGCCGCTCAAGACTTGCAGCTGCAGCCCAGTTGCCGTGACAATGATATCGGCGTCGATGCGCTCACCAGATTTCAGGACAATGCCTGCATCATCAAAGCGCTCAATATGATCGGTTACTACACTGGCCTTACCGGCCTTAATGGCCGTGAAGAGGTCTGCATCGGGCACCAGACACAGACGCTGATCCCAAGGATTGTAGCTTGGCGTAAAATGCTTGGCCATGTCGAAATCGGCAGGCAATTCTTCTTTCAATAGGCCCAACAACCGTTCTTTAACTTGTGCCGGGTGCTTGCGCGCCATGGTGTAGAAATACATTTGGAACAGCACATTGCGCCAACGGATCAAGCCATAAGCCAGCTTGTTCGGCAAGATTTTGCGCAAGCTATTGGCAAAGGCATCTTCGCCCGGCCGCGACACCACATAAGTAGGCGACCTTTGCAACATGGTGACGTGTGCGGCTTGGTCTGACATGGCAGGTACCAAGGTGACGGCTGTGGCACCACTGCCAATGATCACGACCTTCTTGCCGCGATAATCAAGATTTTCTGGCCAGAATTGTGGGTGGATGATCTGGCCCGTGAAGCTCTCCTCGCCCACAAATTCTGGGCGGTGGGCTTGGCTATAATTATAATAGCCAGTGCACATATACAGGAAGCTGCAGGTCAGCTGCCCTTTCTCAAGGGCCTCTCCAGAGGTGTAATCAATCGTCCAGCGCGCGCTCGCAGAATCCCAAGCGGCTGAAACCACGCGGTGGTTCAAGCGGATTTTGGACTTAATCGCATGTTCGTCTGCGGTTTCATGTAGATAGTTCAGGATTGATGGCCCGTCTGCAATCGCTTTTGCCTCGGTCCAAGGCTTGAACGAGAAGCCCAGCGTATAAATGTCGGAGTCAGACCGGATACCTGGATAGCGGAACAGGTCCCACGTGCCGCCAATGGCAGATCGACCTTCGAAAATCGCGTAGCTTTTGCCGGGGCATTGGCTTTTTAAGTGGTAAGCCCCACTGATGCCTGAAATGCCGGCACCAACAATTAGCACGTCGAGATGTTCCAAGGTGACAATCCTATGAGCATGGTTTGGATTCTACGCTGGTTGCGCGATCCCTTTGCCCCATCGTTATGGAGCGCGCTGTCGACGTCAAGGAATAAAGCTTTAGCGCGGGGCTCGTTTGGCCAAAATGCGCTGTAATGTTCGCCGGTGCATGTTTAAACGGCGCGCGGTTTCAGACACATTATGTCCGCAAAGTTCAAACACCCGCTGAATATGTTCCCAGCGTACCCGGTCTGCACTCATCGGATTGGCAGGGGGGTCCGGCAAATGATCGCTTGCCGCCATTAGGGCTTTGACGACATCATCAGCGTCGGCTGGCTTGGACAGGTAATCAATGGCACCGGCTTTCACGGCGGCGACAGCCGTGGCGATATTGCCATAACCGGTTAGCATCACCACGCGTGCATCTGGGCGACGCACATGCAATTCCTCCACCACTGAAAGTCCGGAACCATCTTCGAGGCGCAAATCCAAAACGGCAAATGCGGGCGGGTCGTTGCGGGCAATCGTCAGGGCCTCTTCAACACCTGCCGCCGTCTTAACTGAAAAGCCGCGGCTCTCCAGCGCGCGGGCCAAGCGATTGCGCAGCGGCGCGTCGTCGTCCATCACGAGGAGGGAGCGATCGGGTAGTGCTTCGATGACTAAGTCTACGGCCATGGTGTTTTTTGGACCCAAAGCGCTCGATCTGCAAGTGACAAGACGTCGCAGGCCTTTTTGCGTTGAGGGTCAG
>JBEIEG010000020.1:0-19675 GCA_040383035.1 Hyphomonadaceae bacterium
AATTCCCAAAGCCGCCAAAGACCAGACTGCAGTCGTCATGCCAATGGACCAAGCCCCGGTCAAAGCCTGGGTGGTAAAAGGGGTGTAGCTCGCAGCGATCATCAAGAAAATGCCAGCATGGTCGAGTCGGCGCAAAAACGGCTGCCAACTAGGTTTCGCAAAGTTATAGGCCAGAGAGAACGCTAGCATGGCGATCAAGCCCAAAGCGTATATGGAAACTGCGGCCACTTTGCCCAGCATGCCATGGCTAACCGCAAGGCCTAAGGCCAAGCCGCCGCCAAACAAAGCCAAGGTTAATCCCGCGAGGTGGACAATTAAGTCCGCCCGTCGGGCCCACGCACTGGGGTAATGATCAAGTTCAGCTGCCATCACGCCATTTATACATGAGAATGTGGCGCTCGTAAGGGTGCCGAGCGCCCTCTCCCGTCAAATTGTCCGACGAATGGTTTCAACGGTGAAGCTCATCGCCTGCAGCGTTTCCATTACAGGTCCCTGATACTTTTCAGGAACTGGTACTTGACCGACGATCCAATAATAGACGTCCCAGTCTGCTTGGTCGAGCAGGGCTTCAAAGAGGCTTAAGTCTTTTGCGCTGGCATTGGCCAAATGCTGGTCAGCAAAGGTACCCATCAAGAAATCATGTTCGCGGAACCCACGCCGCCAAGCGCGATAGCGCAACTGCTTGATCCACGTGTCGCGGTCTTCCATCAGATCTCTCCTGTCTTAGGATCTCATATAGCGCGCCAATCACATTCAAGCACACTTGACCGCAGTGCATTTGTACCGTTCGGTGGGGTTTCTGCAGGTCTCATTGGGCTGCGCTGCACTTTGGCGCACAAGACCTTCCAACGGGGATTGAACATGAGTGAAGCGCGCGGCCGGAAAACGATTTTCATTACCGGGGCTGGATCAGGCATTGGCCGGGCGACAGCCCATTATTTTGCTCAGCGCGGCTGGTATTGTGGGCTTTATGACGTCAACGCCGCAGGTATCGCCGAAACAGCGGCGGACATGCCGGTGGATTCCTATTGCACGGGTGTGTTCGATGTCCGTGACCGGCATGGGTGGAGCAATGCTGTCAGCCAATTTGGCGATGCCACGGGTGGGCGGATGCATGTGTTGTTCAACAATGCCGGGATCGGCAAACATGGCTGGTATGAAGAGGTCGGCCAAGATGACGCCGATCTTGTGGTCGACGTAAACCTAAAGGGCGTGATGAATGGCGTCTATGCCGCCCTGCCGCTCTTGGAAACAACGCCAGGTGCCCGTGTCATCAACACAGCATCGACGGCAGGACTTGTTGGCTCACCTCGCCTAGCCGTTTATTCGGCGACGAAGTTTGCGGTACGGGGGTTGAGCGAGGCTTTAGACGTTGAATTCTCGCGCAAGAATATTCGCGTCGTCGCCTTATGCCCTTGGTTCGTCGACACCCCCATCCTCGATATGGTGGAAAAGGCTGGGTCAAACTCGAAAGAGCGTCCTGCAATGGCCGGCATTGAAATCTACCCCGTCGAGATGGCTGCTGCACGCACGTGGGATGCGGTGCACGGGGATGACGTCATCGTCAAAGTCGGCAAAGCCGCCGACCGCGCGCATTTCTTCAGCCGCTTCCTGCCCAAATATCTCGCCAAGCAAATGCGCAAAAGCGTCTTGAATAGCTGAACCCCAAAACAAAATGCCCTCGCCGGAGACAGCGAGGGCATCTGATAGGTTGGAAGTCAAAATGGACTTCGTTTGGGTTTACCGCACAATCTGGCGGTAGAAGACATGGCCCCCAATGCTGGTGACGCGGCGATAGACGCGCGCCCAACTTGGAGCAACAAACGTCGCATGGAAGTGGGTCGCACCGGGTGCTACACCGGGTCTCCACCCATCGACGACACGTTCCGCGATCTCATTGGCACGTTGCCATTGTAGACCACTTGGGGCGCGCTTAGCGCTGCACGCCCACGAGAATTGGCAACTCCGTCCCGAGCGCTGATAAACAACGCCACAGAAACTCTTTGGATATGCCTTTGAAGCCACCCGCGTTGCAACCACTTCAGCTACTGCTTCTTGGCCGCGACGGGGCTCACCCTTCGCTTCATAGTATACTGCCTCAGCCAGACACCGTACCTGACGCGCACGGTCGAGTTCGGCCGTGTTGCGCTTCGATTGCGGAGTACCCTGGGATTGGGTCGTGGTTATGTCGGCATCAACCTGGGCATCTTCCACCACAGGTTCTGCATGAGCGATCGTGCTGAGGCATACGATCAAACACACAGTCCCTAGGACGGTCGCAGCATCACGCGCGAAGGTCCTAGAGAGGCCGGTCTGTCCCGACTTCATGAGTGGCTTTTAGCCCGGGGAGACCTATTTCGCAAACGCAGCAACGCAGTCGCACGCTGTACCTTTCGCGAAATTGGGGAAAAGTAACAGAATTAAGATAAGGGTTTTAGGTGCTTACGCAAGCGTTGCAATTCCGCATAGAGGGAATGCACAAGCTGTTTTTGGGTCGATTTGACCCTATCTCCTGGTTAATCAAGCTACGAATCTGACCGTGAAATTGGTCGAAAAAGTGCTTCTCAGCGACTTTGTTTTGCCTAAAATGAACCCTCTTATTTGGGCGCGGCGGTCGTTGGATTTGGGTTCACCGCCGTTGGGGCTTGGTTCCGTGGAACCCCATTTGCGGCGGCTACGGCACTAATCCCAGCCAATTGGCGCAGGCGTTTGGCTTCCGCTGCATCGGCGCTCGCCAGATACGCGTCACGGGCGGCAAGGCTAGGCCAAGCGGCAACCACGAAGCGATCAAACACAGTGTCACCTTCCATGGCTGTAAACTGCCCGATGCCAGGCGCATTGACCAATTGCCCGCCAGAGCGCTTTACGCCTGCGGCAAGGCTGGCTCTGGCCCGTTCGGATGCGTCATGTTCGGTAGCACCTTTGCCGGTAGGTCCAGTCATGACAATCAAAAAGCCAGCCCCTGCCCCTTCAAATGGCGTTGGGCCAGTTCCTTCGATGGCTACCACGCTGAACACACCGGCATTGTCGCGCTTGCGAATGGCGATCCTGTAAGCCTCCCCCCACCAGAAAGCATCAGCCCCGGCACGGGTGGGAAATTTGGCAAAGATTACAGAGCGATCTGTCCAGGGCCCCTCTAGCCACGTCACGCCGCGACCGGGTGCTCCGATGGCGAGATAATAGCCATCAAGACTGGCATAAATAGGTGGGAGTGAGGCGGCATATGCGCCGATCTTGGCGCGGTCTGTTGTTTTGCCAACAACAAGCAAATAGCCTGGATTTGGGATTGGCGCGGCCTGCGCGGCCAATGCGCGGGGTAAAAATAGTGCGGAGATCGCCATTCCCAAAGCGAGTAAGCGAAACACGAGAGCTGAAGTCGCCGTCTTGAGCACCATGACAAAAGTCTCCCCGATAGCCGGGACACAGTCCTAGCGTTGCGGGAGAAGGGTATACTCTTTTGTCGGTTTGGAAAGGGTCCGGTGGTCGCAGGCCCCGCCAGCCTTCAAAACTAATCGCGCAGCACGTAGCGGCGGTTGACGGGCTGGATTGGTCTTGCATTCATGGGGAACAAGGCTTGGAATGCCTCTACATCCTTTTGCGAAACCAAAATCGGCGTCGAAAGAACCGTCCACAAAACCGTTTCAGAACATGGCGGTGTGGTTAGCGATCCTTGATAACGATAAATGCCATTAATTGGGGCGATCATGCCGCGTTGCTCGATCATCCCGACGCTGACTGAACCCTCTTCCTTCGGGGCCTTTTCCATGATGGTCGAGAACAGGGAGTTCTCACCACCTGGCATCATCAAAACGCCGATAACAGCCAGTCTGCCTTCAGCATTTTTGTGCACGAAGTGGACTTCCATCGGATAATTGCGCCCATCGATTGTATGTTCAGAGGGGGTGTGGAAGTGGAATTGAAGCAAGTCAAACCGCTCGCCATCAATGGTGGCATAGCCGCCATCTTTGCCTTCGACTTGGATGGTGTGACCATTATTGAGCACGTTCCACGCAGCAGGCTTCCAATGCAGGGCGATATTGGAAACTTCGGCGTCTACGCCACCAGTTAAGTCGATTGGGGATTGTTCGAGACCTGAGGCGCAAGCCTTGTTTGCTTCGGCGATTTGGCCCCAATTGTCAGGCCCAGTTGAGCCCTCATAACCCCAATGTGCGCCACCTTTTCCGGGGATTAAATTCGACAGAATGGACTTTTTCTCGCCCTCTGCCGCCGCGTGGGCGTCGGCTGTATCGTGGGCTGCTGGTGCTTCATGCTTTGCTTCTGCCGCAGCATGGGGGGCTTCGCCGCTCATCAGGGCTTTGGCTGTGCCAACACCGATAACGGCTACCAAAGCTACAATCCCAATACCTGCCAACACACGCTTCATGGCCGCATCCCTCGTCTTTACTGAAGACTATACTTAACCAGAAGGCGTTAAGCTTTTCTCACTTTTTTGTGAGGCGCTTGTGATGGGGACAAGCCTGTCCTCCCGGACGGCGAAGCCGAGTCCCTGATCTTGATCCGCAAACTAACTGAGGTCCCCGCTCGCAGCTCGCGCTTCGGCGGGAATGACAGGTTTGCAATAGAGAATTTATCTGGAAGCATTTTGGTGATCCCTGTGGTCCACCAAACCGCTTCCAGTAGCATGACCGGGCGATTTGTCGCGCCCAGTCCAGATTTCCTTTGGAAATCTGCCGCGTAGCGGCGCGAAGCGGACTTGACCCGCCAAATCGCCCACAAACAATCGAGGCTGGCCTATGGTGCAGGCAGCGCCTGCACCAAAGCCTTCTAGATGGAAAAGCCCCTCTCCTTTTGGGAGAGGGGATGGGGGTGAGGGCTTTCATTCACAACAATGAGAGGGTGATGGCCTATCCCAAGCAACAGAGCACAAAATGCTTTTGTGCGAAACAAGCCCTCACCCCCGCCCCTCTCCCAAGGGGATAGGGGAGCGCCGCAAGTCCCGCAACACCAAAAAGGCCCCGGATTGCTCCGGGGCCTTTTCAAATTCGCAACCTCAAACGAGCCTATTCGGTGCCGAGGTCGACGACGTCCATGCCAGCCACTTCGGCTGGCAGAGGTTCCATCGCGCTTTCTTGCTCGATCGCGGCATCGGCATCTTGATAGGCGGCAATCGCCTTCAAGCGGCGGAGTGCACCACCGGTACCGGCTGGGATCAGGCGGCCCACGATGACGTTCTCTTTGAGGCCTTCCAGTGTGTCGTGCTTGCCATTGACCGCTGCGTCGGTGAGGACGCGGGTGGTTTCTTGGAACGACGCGGCCGAGATGAACGAACGGGTCTGCAAGGAGGCTTTGGTGATCCCCAGAAGCACAGGCTCTGCTGTAGCTTCGCGGAGGCCCAATTCCTTCATGCGGGCGTTTTCATCGATCAAGTCGACTTCATCAATGGCGTCGCCCTTGATCATGTCGGTATCGCCTGGATCGGTGACTTCCACCTTTTGCAACATCTGACGGACGATGGTTTCAATGTGCTTGTCATTGATACCCACGCCTTGAAGACGATAGACCTTCTGGATTTCTTCAACCAGATATTCGGCCAAAGCTTCCACGCCCAGAACTGCCAAGATGTCTTGTGGTGCTGGGTTACCGTCGAGCAGATATTCGCCGCGCTTGATCCGGTCGCCATCTTGAACCGACAAGTGCTTACCCTTGGCGATCAGATAGGTGGCTGGCTCCATCGTTTCATCATCGGGGATGATGAGTACTTTGCGCTTGTTCTTATAGTCCTTACCGAATTCTACGCGGCCATCGATTTCGGCGATAATTGCGTGATCCTTCGGACGACGAGCTTCGAACAATTCAGCAACGCGTGGCAGACCACCCGTGATGTCGCGGGTCTTGGCCCCACCGGTCGCAACACGCGACAGAGTGGCACCTGGCCCGATCATTTCACCATCTGTGACCGACAAGATCGCATCGATTGGCAAGGTGTAGACAGCGTCTGCACCATTGGCCAATTTCACGAAGCTACCATCGTCGTTCAACAGAGCGACAGCAGGACGCAGGTCATTATTGGCCTTAGCGCCACGCCAATCGATCACGCGCTTGGACGAAATACCGGTGGCATCGTCCAACTCGTCGCGAGCCGAAATGCCGTCTACGAGGTCTTGCAGACGCACGCGGCCGCCAACTTCGGTAACGATCGGGGTTGCAAACGGGTCCCAGTCGGCCAGACGCTGGCCGCGAACGACCTTGGTCTTGTCTTCTGCCCGGATACGCGCACCGAACGGCAGCTTGAAGGACTGACGCTCTTTGCCTTCGCCATCAAACACGGCGATCACCATGTTACGGCTCAAGCAGACCAGATCGCCGTCATCGCGCTTTACCGTTGCACGGTTCATGAAGCGCACTTCACCGTCGAGACCGGCTTCCATGAAGCTGGTATCGGCCACCTGTGCCGCACCACCAATGTGGAAGGTACGCATGGTCAGCTGTGTACCAGGTTCACCGATCGATTGCGCAGCGATAACACCTACCGCTTCACCGTGGTTGACGCGGGTACCGCGAGCGAGGTCACGGCCATAGCAGGTCGCGCACACGCCGTTGCGGGTTTCACATGTCAGAGGTGAGCGAACCTTAATGGTCTGCACGCCAGCTTTATCGATGGCGATGGCAATGTCTTCATCCACATAGGTGTCTTGTGGGTAGATGACTTCGCCTGTTTGCGGATCAACCGCATCTTGCGCCAAGGTCCGGCCCAGAATGCGCTGTTCCAACGAGACGATAACTTCCGCCCCTTCGGTGACAGCCCGCAACTCGATACCCATCGAGGTGCCGCAATCTTCTTCGGTGATGATGCAATCCTGCGCCACGTCGACCAAACGACGGGTCAGATAACCCGAGTTTGCGGTCTTCAATGCGGTATCGGCCAAGCCCTTACGCGCACCGTGGGTGGAGTTGAAGTATTCCTGAACGGTCAGGCCTTCTTTGAAGTTCGAGATGATTGGCGTTTCGATGATTTCGCCCGATGGCTTGGCCATCAGACCGCGCATCCCGGCCAATTGCTTCATCTGGTTCTTCGAACCACGGGCACCGGAGTGCGCCATCATGTAAACGGAGTTCATTTCCAAGGTTACGCCGTCGCGACCTGGGCGAAGCTTCGAAACTTCTTCCATCATCGCGTCTGCCACACGGTCCGTACATTTCGACCAAGCGTCAACGACCTTGTTGTACTTCTCGCCCTTGGTGATCAGACCGTCAGAATATTGCTGCTCATATTCTTCAACGCTGGTCCGGGTTGCTTCGACCATGGCTTCCTTTTCAGGTGGTACAACCATGTCGGCCATGCCGAAGGAAATGCCGGCCTTACAAGCTTCTTTGAAGCCCAATTGCATCATGCGGTCCGCAAAGATCACCGTCGCCTTCTGGCCGCAGAAGCGGTAGACTTGGTCGATGATGTTGGAGACTTCCTTCTTGGTCATCAACTGATTGACGATCGTTGGCGGCACCTTGGGGTGACGTGGCAACAGATCCGCAATCATGAAGCGGCCTGGGGTGGTGTTGATCGTCTTGGTGACAGGCTTGCCTTCATCATCGACGCCGACATAGCGCGCTTTGATCTTGGAATGCAGCGTAACAACACCCGCATCCAAAGCAGATTCGATTTCACCCAAGTCGCGGAAGGCCTTGCCTTCGCCGATTTCGTTTTCACGTTCAATCGACAAGAAGTAGAGACCCAAGACGATGTCTTGGCTTGGCACGATGATGGGCTTGCCGCTTGCAGGGCTCAAGATGTTGTTGGTCGACATCATAAGCACGCGGGCTTCAAGCTGAGCTTCAATCGACAATGGCACGTGAACGGCCATTTGGTCGCCGTCGAAGTCGGCGTTGAACGCGGTACAGACCAGCGGGTGCAGCTGGATGGCCTTACCTTCGATCAACTTCGGTTCGAAGGCTTGGATGCCCAAGCGGTGCAAGGTTGGTGCGCGGTTCAGCATCACAGGATGCTCGCGGATCACTTCGTCGAGAATGTCCCAAACTTCAGGACGCTCTTTTTCAACGAGCTTCTTCGACTGCTTCACCGTGCTGGACAGGCCCTTGGCGTCCAATCGTTGGTAGATGAAGGGCTTGAACAATTCCAAAGCCATCTTCTTAGGCAGACCACACTCATGCAGCTTCAATTCTGGACCAACGGTGATCACCGAACGGCCCGAATAGTCGACGCGCTTGCCGAGCAAGTTCTGACGGAAGCGACCTTGCTTGCCCTTCAGCATATCAGCCAACGACTTCAATGGACGCTTGTTCGCGCCAGTGATGACGCGACCGCGACGGCCGTTGTCGAACAAAGCGTCGACGGATTCTTGCAGCATGCGCTTTTCGTTACGCACGATGATGTCTGGAGCACGAAGCTCAATCAAGCGCTTCAAACGGTTGTTGCGGTTGATCACGCGACGATAAAGGTCGTTCAAGTCTGACGTTGCAAACCGGCCACCATCCAAAGGCACCAAGGGGCGCAATTCTGGTGGGATGACGGGGATGTTCGTCATGATCATCCATTCTGGACGGTTGCCAGAATTCATGAAGGCTTCGATCAGCTTCAAGCGCTTCGCAAGCTTCTTTGGCTTCAGCTCGGTCGTGCACTCAGAGATATCGATACGGATCTGCTTGGCAGTCTCTTCCAGATCGATTGCTTCCAGCATGGTGCGAACAGCTTCGGCACCAATGCCTACGGTGAAGCTGTCTTCGCCATAGGCGTCTTGGGCTTCATAAAGCTCGTTCTCATCGATCAGCTGACGCTCTGTGAAAGGCGTAATACCTGGCTCGATCACGATATGACGTTCAAAGTAAAGAACTTTTTCAACGTCCTTCAAAGCCATATCCAGCATCAGTGCGATGCGCGATGGCAAGGACTTCAAGAACCAGATGTGCGCAACTGGCGCGGCCAGTTCGATGTGGCCCATGCGCTCACGGCGCACGCGTTGAAGCGTGACTTCCACGCCGCACTTTTCGCAGGTGACGCCCTTGTACTTGATGCGCTTATACTTGCCGCACAAGCACTCATAGTCCTTGATAGGTCCAAAGATGCGCGCGCAGAACAGACCGTCCCGCTCTGGCTTAAAGGTCCGGTAGTTGATGGTTTCTGGCTTTTTGACTTCGCCATAGGACCACGCCTTGATCTGGTCCGGGCTGGCCAAAGCAATGCGGATATTGTCGAATTGTGGGGCAATGGCTTGTGGGCCAAAGATGTTCATCACGTCTTGATTCATAGAACCCAGTCTCCCGTTCTCGTGAAGAGAACAAAGCGGAGCGTGCAAACCACGCCCCGCAAACTCAATCAAATGTGGATTATTTCTTCGGTGGGAGTTGGCCGCCGGCACCATCGCCAACAGCAGCTCCCATCCCTTCGACCAGCTCGACGTTCAGACCCAAGGAACGCATTTCCTTGATCAAAACGTTGAACGATTCAGGGATACCGACTTCGAATGTGTCATCACCGCGTACGATGCTCTCATACACTTTGGTCCGGCCAGCGACGTCGTCGGACTTGACCGTCAACATCTCTTGCAGGGTGTAAGCGGCGCCATAGGCTTCCAGTGCCCAGACTTCCATTTCCCCAAAGCGCTGACCGCCGAACTGCGCCTTACCGCCCAGCGGCTGCTGGGTGACGAGCGAGTATGGACCGATCGAACGGGCGTGAATCTTATCGTCCACCAAGTGGTGCAGCTTGAGCATGTAGATGTAGCCCACGGTGACCTTGCGCTTGAACGCCTCACCGGTACGGCCATCATACAACGTGCTCTGACCCGTCTCATCATTACCCGTACGGCGCAACAATTCCCGGATGTCGCTTTCGCGTGCACCGTCGAACACTGGGGTCGCGATGGGAACACCGAACGACAGGTTCCGACCCAAGATCTTCAGGTCTTCTTCGCTCGTCGGCAATTCTTCATCGGGGCCATAGATGCTCGTCAAGGTGTCGACAAAGCGTGCCTTGTCCCCTGCCCGCTCATAGGCTTCCAAGGCATCTTTGACTTGTTTGCCAAGGCCCGCACAGGCCCAACCCAAGTGGGTCTCGAGGATCTGACCCACGTTCATGCGCGAAGGCACGCCCAATGGGTTCAGCACGATATCAACATGGGTACCATCTTCGAGGAATGGCATGTCTTCAATCGGGGTGATGCGCGAGATAACCCCCTTGTTGCCGTGACGACCGGCCATCTTGTCGCCGGGCTGAAGCTTGCGCTTCACCGCTACGAAGACTTTGACCACTTTCATCACGCCAGGAGGCAATTCGTCGCCACGACGCAGCTTTTCAACCTTGTCTTCGAAGCGGGCATCCAAGCTGCGCTTTGCATCTTGGAACAGCTTTTGAATGGCTTCGATTTCGCCCATCGCCGCTTCATCGGCAATGGCGATCTGCCACCATTGACCCTTGGAGAAATCAGCCAAGGTTTCGTCGGTGATTTCACCTTTGCTGAAGCCCTTAGGACCTGACAGGCCTTCTTTGCCGACCAGCAATTCCTTCAAGCGGCCATAGATGTTGCGCTCAAGGATCGCCAACTCATCGTCACGGTCCTTTGCCAAACGTTCAATTTCCTCGCGCTCGATCTGCATCGCGCGCTGGTCCTTGTCGACGCCGTGGCGGTTGAACACGCGGACTTCCACAACCGTCCCTTGAACGCCTGGTGGCACTTTCAAGGAGGTGTCGCGGACGTCAGAGGCCTTTTCACCGAAGATCGCCCGCAAGAGCTTTTCTTCTGGTGTCATGGGGGTTTCGCCCTTTGGCGTTACCTTGCCGACCAGAATGTCGCCTGGGTTCACTTCAGCACCAATTGCCACGATCCCTGCTTCATCCAAGTTGCGCAGGCTTTCTTCGCCAACGTTTGGAATGTCGCGGGTGATTTCTTCGGGGCCGAGCTTGGTATCGCGGGCCGAAATCTCAAACTCTTCCAAGTGGATCGAGGTGAAGACGTCGTCGCGCACGATACGCTCTGAAATCAGGATGGAATCTTCGAAGTTATAGCCATTCCAAGGCATGAACGCGACGAGCACGTTCCGGCCCAGAGCCAATTCACCCAGATCGGTCGAAGGACCGTCAGCGATGATGTCGCCATCACGGACCAAATCGCCAACCCGCACCAAAGGACGCTGGTTGATACAGGTGTTTTGGTTCGAGCGTTGGAACTTGATCAAGCGATAGATATCAACGCCAGGCTTAGTTGGATCGGTTTCTTCGGTCGCACGCACAACGATACGTGTACCGTCGATTTGCTCCACAATGCCGGGACGACGGGCGACGATGGTCGCACCAGAGTCACGAGCCACAACGCCTTCCATGCCTGTACCGACCAGTGGCGCTTCGGCTTTCACCAAAGGCACGGCCTGACGTTGCATGTTCGAGCCCATCAGAGCGCGGTTTGCGTCGTCGTTTTCCAAGAAGGGGATCAGCGCTGCAGCAACCGAAACAACCTGCTTTGGCGACACGTCGATGAACTCAATCAGGTCGCGGTGTAGAATGGTTGCATCGCCGTTTTGACGGGCTTCGACCAATTCTTCGGTGATGTAGCCGGTAGCATCGACTGGCGAGTTTGCCTGTGCGATCGCGTATTTGGCTTCTTCGACGGCGGAGAGATAGATCACCTCTTCTTGCATTTTGCCGTCGATCACACGCCGATATGGGCTTTCGATAAAGCCGTACTTATTGACTCGCGCAAACGTCGCCAATGAGTTGATCAGACCGATATTCGGACCTTCTGGCGTTTCGATTGGGCAGATACGGCCATAATGGGTTGGGTGCACATCGCGGACTTCGAAGCCTGCGCGCTCACGGGTCAAACCACCGGGGCCCAAGGCCGATAGACGGCGCTTGTGGGTGATTTCCGACAGCGGGTTGGTTTGGTCCATGAATTGCGACAATTGCGACGAACCAAAGAATTCGCGCACAGCCGCAGCAGCAGGCTTTGCATTGATCAAGTCATGCGGCATGACGGTGTCGATATCGATCGAACCCATACGCTCTTTGATCGCACGTTCCATACGCAACAGACCAACGCGATATTGATTTTCCATCAATTCGCCGACCGAACGCACACGACGGTTGCCGAGATTGTCAATGTCGTCGATTTCGCCACGCCCATCACGCAGGCCAACCAGAACCTTCAGAACTTCGATGATGTCTTCTTTGCGCAGAACGCGCATTTCGTCATCCACATCGAGGTCGAGGCGCATGTTCATTTTCACGCGACCAACGGCCGAAAGGTCATAGCGCTCCTTGTCGAAGAACAAGGATTGGAACATGGCTTGCGCGGTTTCTTGCGTTGGCGGCTCACCTGGACGCATGACGCGATAGATATCGGTCAATGCGCTTTCGCGACCGTCATTCTTGTCCAGAACGATGGTGTTGCGCATCCAAGGACCAACGGTGACATTGTCGATGTCGAGGACGTCGATTTCAGTCACGCCCGCTTGACGCATTTCCACGATTTGAACATGGCTCAACTCTTGGCCAGCTTCGGCGTAGATTTCACCATTCTCGGCGCTGGCAATATCGAAGGCAGCAAAGCGACCGATCAATTGATCGTCTGGCACCAACAAAGTGGTGACGCCTTCTTCGGCCAATTTGTTGGCATTGCGGGCCGACAACTTCTTGCCGCCTTCAGCAACAACTTTTCCGTTGGCTGCATTGATCAGATCGTAAGCTGGCTTTTGACCGCGCCAACGCTCTGGCACGAACGGAATGTTCCAGCCGCCTTCAGCTGCGGTATAGGTGATGGTTTTGTAGAAGGTCGACAAAATGTCTTCCGCCCCCATGCCCAAGGCATAAAGGATGGTCGTCGCAGGAAGTTTGCGCTTGCGGTCGATACGGACATAGACGACGTCCTTGGCATCAAACTCAAAGTCGAGCCACGAACCGCGGTAAGGAATAACACGGGCTGCGAACAACAGCTTGCCCGAAGAGTGGGTCTTGCCTTTGTCGTGGTCGAAGAACACGCCAGGCGAACGGTGCATCTGCGAGACGATCACGCGCTCTGTGCCGTTGACGACAAAGGTGCCCTTATCGGTCATCAAAGGAATGTCGCCCATATAGACGTCTTGCTCTTTGATGTCTTTGACGGACTTGGCGCCGGTATCTTCATCTGATTCAAAAGTAATCAGACGGAGCTTCACCTTCAGAGGAGCCGAAAACGTCAAGTCGCGCTGGATACATTCATCCACGTCAAACTTAGGTGGCTCAAACTCAAAAGAGACATATTCCAGAACGGCGCGTTCTTGGAAATCCTTGATGGGGAATACCGACTTGAAAACGGCTTCAATGCCTTCATCGCGGCGCATTTCTTGCGGCACATCTTTTTGCAGGAATTGGTCATAGGAACTTTTTTGAACCTCGATCAGGTTCGGCATTGTCACTGCCTCGGCAATTTTGCCGAAAGATTTACGAATACGTTTCTTACCCGTGAACGATTGAGCCATCGCTCTTCCCTTCTTGTGGGGCCGCGCGATCATCCAGCGGGGGCTGGGCGCGCAGGCTGCCGAATGATTGCCTGCTCGGGAAAAAGCCCCCTTCAAACGCAATAAACGGTCCCGCAGGCGTGTGGGACCGTAGCGTGGAGATATGAAGGTGCGGGGTGCGTATGTCTTACGTCGCCACGCAAGTAAAGGGGGATCAGACAGTCTTCACAGTAGATTTGTGTGAGAACTGGATCCGACAGCTTTTTCGAACACAAAGCTAGGGTTAGCAAGGTGTAAAGAACAGCAAAGGCCCAGACCATTTCCAACTATTATTCAGGGACTTCACCCTGCAACAACAAACCTGCACCGACCATTTGGGCATAAATTGCTGGCCAAGAGAAACAATCGCGCAGAAACCGCACAATGGTTAGATCACGGACGGATTACCGGTCATAAAAAAACGGGCACCTCCATCACAGAGGTGCCCGCCTTTGTTTTCAGCTTGCGCTGAAAGCTTACTTCAATTCGACCTTTGCACCAGCTGCTTCGAGCTGAGCTTTGATCTTGTTGGCTTCGTCCTTGGACACGCCTTCTTTGACTGGCTTTGGAGCTGCTTCAACCAGGTCCTTGGCTTCTTTCAGGCCGAGACCGGTGATGCCGCGAACTTCTTTGATCACTTCGATCTTCTTGTCGCCAAACGACGCGAGAACGACGGTGAATTCGGTTTGCTCTTCAGCAGCTTCAACAGGAGCAGCCGCGCCGCCAGCAGCAGCAACGGCCACAGGAGCAGCAGCAGTTACGCCCCACTTTTCTTCAAGAAGCTTTGCAAGGTCTGCAGCTTCCAAAACGGTCAATGCGGACAGGTCTTCGACCAACTTTTCGAGTTTAGACATTTTCGTGTTTCCTAACTTGGATAGGGTTGTAAATGGTATCGCGGACGACGGACGTCACGCAGCATCCTTGTCGGCATAAGCCTGCAGAACGCGGGCCAGCTGGGCGGCAGGTGCTTGGACCACTGCAGCGATTTTCTGGGCAGGTGCCTGAATAACGCCAATGATCTTCGAACGCAGCTCATCCAAGGATGGCAAGGTAGCCAGCGACTTGACGCCATTAGCGTCCAGTACTGTTGCGCCCATGAAGCCCCCAGTCAGAACGAGCTTGTCGTTCGTCTTGGCGAAATCTGCCATCAATTTCGGTGCGACCGTTGGGTCTTCCGAAAAAGCAACAGCTGTCGGGCCTTTCAGAAGCACATGGGCGCCTTCGCCCGCATGCCCTTCAAGAGCCAGCCTCGCGAGGCGGTTTTTAACCACCTTCACGCCCGCACCAACGGCCGAAGCCTTGATACGGAGGTCCGTCAATTCCGCGACGGTCATTCCGGTGTAGTGCGCAAACACAACAACGGTATTCTCGTTAAAGACGCTTTTCAGTGTCTCGACGACTTCGGCCTTTTCGGTCCGATCCATCGCGGTCTCCTCAGGTTTGATAGATGGGACCATCCCATCTATCGGTGACTGCCACCTCCCAAAGAAAGGGCGGCGACAGGCCTGCCCGGGGACGAAGGACCTCTGATCCGCTTGTTGCCAAACCTATCATCAGTAACACTCGCTCCCGTCTAACGTGGACCAGAAAGTCTCCCTTCTGATTAAGCCATCACTGGCATCCATGATCTCGGACAGGTTGCTCTGCGTCGATAACAACACAACACAGAGCATTCGCGCGGGGTTGCCCCCGTTTGAATGGGTTGGACGGGCAGATCTTATGGCCTGCCCATCAAAACTTTAGGCTGGGACGTTGATCGCAGAAGCGGTGTCAACCTTGACGCCTGGACCCATGGTCGAAGACATCGATACGCGGCGGACATAGGTGCCCTTCGCGCCAGTTGGCTTCGCTTTCACAAGCGCGTCGACCAATGCGCGGGCGTTTTCAACCAAAGCCGCTTCGGTGAAGCTTGCCTTGCCGATGCCTGCATGAATGATACCGGCTTTTTCCACGCGGAACTCAACAGCGCCGCCCTTGGAATCTTCAACAGCCTTTTTGACGTCCATGGTCACGGTGCCGACCTTTGGGTTTGGCATCAGGCCGCGTGGGCCCAAAACCTTACCCAAACGACCGACGAGGGCCATCATGTCTGGGGTTGCGATGACGCGGTCAAAGTCCATGCGGCCGCCTTGCACTTCTTCGAGCAAGTCTTCAGCACCGACAATTTCTGCACCAGCGGCGCGGGCTTCATCTGCCTTAGGACCGCGGGCAAAAACAGCCACGCGAACCGAACGGCCAGAACCGTTTGGCAAGTTACACACGCCACGGACCATTTGATCCGCATACTTAGGTTCAACGCCAAGATTGACAGCGATATCCACGCCTTCGTCAAACTTAGCTTTCGCATTAGCCTTCACGATCGCGATGGCTTCTTCCAAGGTGTAGAGCTTTTCGGCAACAACACTTGTGCGGGCGGCGGAGAGCCGTTTTCCAACTTTAGCCATGATTATGCCACCACTTCCAAGCCCATGGAACGAGCCGAGCCAGCGATGATTTTCGTCGCGGCGTCGAGGTCCATAGCATTCAAGTCCTTCATTTTCTTTTCAGCGATCTCACGGCACTGGGCCATGGTCACCGAACCGGCGCGGTCACGACCTGGCTTCAACGAGCCCTTCGAGAGACCGGCTGCCTTTTTGAGATAGTGCGACGCTGGTGGCGTCTTGATCTCAAAGGTGAAGCTCTTGTCTTGGTAATACGTAATCACGGTTGGGCATGGGGTGCCCTTTTCCATTTCCTGCGTCTTGGCGTTAAAGCCTTTGCAGAATTCCATGATGTTCAAGCCGCGTTGACCCAACGCAGGCCCGATTGGTGGAGCAGGCTTTGCTTCGCCTGCCATCACCTCGAGCTTGATTTGCCCGAGAATCTTCTTCGCCATAGTCCCACTCCTAAAAGCCACCCTATTCAGGTGTGCTTGGGTTTTTCGATCTAGCCAGATGATCTGGAAGATCGAGGGTTACGTGGTCCGGTCGCGCTGGCTAATTTGCGCGAACCTCCCACATCTCATGAACCAATGGATTAGCTAAGCTTTTCCACTTGCCCATATTCAAGTTCAACCGGTGTCGACCGGCCGAAGATTGAAACTGCTACTTTGAGGCGCTGACGCGACTCATCGACTTCTTCAACATGGCCTTCGAAGGAAGCAAACGGGCCATCCATGACCCGCACCTTCTCGCCCAAGTCGAACGAAATAATTTGCTTTGGACGCTCAACGCCTTCTTCAACCACACCCAGAATGCGCTGAACTTCCCGCTCAGACACAGGCGTTGGACGCTTTCCAGCATCAGCACCTAAGAAACCGGTCACCTTTGGGGTGTCCTTTACCAAGTGATAGGTGGCGTCATCTAACTCCATCTTCACCAAAACATAGCCCGGAAAGAAGCGGCGCTCGCTCACACGTTTGCGGCCACGGACAGTCTCTGTCACTTCTTCCGACGGCACCAGAACTTGCTCAACCTTATCGGCCAAACCCTTCTGGGCAGCGGTCTCTTTAATCTGTTCTGCAACTTTCTTCTCGAAGTTCGAGTAAGCGTGCACGATATACCATTTGGCGCTCAACCTATTGTCCCCCGCCAATACCGAGTATGAAGCCGACTGCGCTGCGCAGCAGCAAGTCAACTAAGAAAAAGAAGATCGCGGCAACCACGACCATCAAGAAAACGAAAACAGTCGAAACCAAGGTCTCATTGCGCGACGCCCATGAAATCTTGCGGATTTCCGAACGCACGTCCTTAAAGTACTGAACGAAGCCAGACTTCTTGACTGCAGGCTTTGGAGCCGGAGTGGGCGTGGTAGGTGCTTGTGCCATGGTTCTCTAGGTGGTGCGGGCATCCCGAAAGCGCCAGCCCCAATCGTTCCTGTTTTGCATTCCATTGAGCGACTTCTTTAGTGAAGCCACCCTGTTCCTATTATCGTCCCGCGCCTGGCAGGGGCTGAGGGACTCGAACCCACGACCCTCGGTTTTGGAGACCGATGCTCTACCAGCTGAGCTAAACCCCTAAAGCGCGCCGCGCCCGAAGGCGTTAGACCTTGGGCGCGGACCGCCGCATATGCCCGAACACCCCTTCTGACGCAAGAGGGGCATGTGAAACAAGTCACAAGAAATGGTCAGATGTGCGCAGCGATAGGGGGGCGCTCAAAGCCCCGACACGATCTTGCAGCAAATCTGTCGTCAAATTGTTGCAACAACGCAACACAGCGGAAATAGAGTCGCCCCGAAACTGAATTTCACCATTCGCAAGGTAGATTCAACCGTGCCCGCACGGTAGCGCACTCTCCCATCAGCAATACGGCGCTTCCGATTCCTCCTCGACCAATCCGGTCTTACTGGAGCGAAAACCCGAATTGGCGATTTCGACAATCAGGATGGACCTCACATGATTTCTAAACGTCACCTCGCAATGGCCTCGGTTAGCGCCGTCGCTTTCAGCGCCCTTGCATTCGCACCAGGTTTCGCGGCGGCCCAAACCGCAGCAGCGGCAGAAGAGCCAACCGGCATTGAGACCGTCATCGTGACGGCTCGTAAGCGCGAAGAAAGCAGCCAAGATGTGCCTGCGTCGCTGACCACCGTGCGTGGTGATGCTTTGACGACATTGACCTCTGGCGGCGCTGACATGAACGCCTTCTCTGGCCGCGTCCCCTCGCTGGTTGTTGAAAGCTCGTTCGGCCGTACCTTCCCACGCTTTTATCTGCGCGGCTTGGGTAACTCTGACTTCGACTTGAACGCCTCCCAGCCTGTTTCTCTGATTTATGACGAAGTAGTGTTCGAAAACCCAGTTCTCAAAGGCTTTCCCGTGTTCGACGTTGAGCGCATCGAAGTGCTGCGCGGACCTCAAGGCACTTTGTTCGGCCGCAACACACCAGCCGGTATCGTGAAATTCGACAGCGTGAAGCCAAATGGCAAATCTGGCGGTTACCTGAAGGGCGGCTTCCGCTCGTTCGGCGGTCGCGATGCCGAAGGTGCTTTGGGTGGCGCGATCAGCGACACGGTTTCGTTCCGGGTTTCTGCCTTATTGACGGGTCAAGACGACTGGATCACCAACACGGGCCCATTGGCTGAAAAGAACCTCGGTGGCTTTGACGACCGTGCAATCCGCGGCCAATTGCGCATCCAGCCTAGCGACCAACTCGACATCTTGCTGAACGCACACGCCCGCAAGCTTGAAGGCACGTCGCAAATCTTCCGCGCCAACGTCATCACCAAGGGCAAGCGCGGCCTGAACAGCAATTACGTTGCTGATCGCGTCAGCTACGACCAAGGTGAAGGCAACAACCAAGAGCTTGAGTCAAAGGGCCTCACCGCCCGTATCGCTTATGACTTCGGCAATGTCACCCTGACGTCGGTCACTGGCTATGAGACCTTGAGCTTCTACGGCCGTGGCGACATCGATGGCGGCGTAGCTGGCGTTGGCCCAGGCTTCATCCCATTTAGCTCAGATACCGCTGATGGCATCGATGATCACAAGCAGGTCACGCAAGAATTGCGTCTTTCCAGCAATGGCGATGGCGCACTCAGCTGGCAAGTTGGTGCCTATGTGTTCCAAGAAGAGCTGTCGATCTTCTCGCTCGGCTTCTTCTCGCCAACCGGTATCTTCACTGATGCACGTCAAACCCAAGACACCGATTCTTGGGCGCTGTTCGGCTCACTGACCTATAAGCCAAGCGACCGTCTGGCCTTGACGGCTGGCCTTCGCTATTCGGATGACAGCAAGGACTTGGTTGCCCGTGGCGGCATCGCCAAGATTGCCCCAGTTCGCAAAAGTGTTTCCGATGAAGCCGTCTCTTGGGACTTGTCGGCGACCTATGAAGCCACCGAAACCGTCAATGTCTATGCACGCGCCGCACGCGGCTATCGCGCTCCTTCCATCCAAGGCCGCATCTTGTTCGGTACTGCTGTCACCACAGCCAAATCTGAATTTGTGACCTCGTTTGAAGCAGGCGTGAAAGCGTTTGCGCTCGACCGTACGATCCGGGCAGACTTCAACGTCTTCACCATGAACATTGAAGACCAGCAATTCACCGCCATCGGCGGCGCTGGCAACTTCAACCAATTGTTGAACGCTAAAGAAGGCAAAGCATCTGGCTTTGAAGCCGAACTCCAATGGTTGCCAACCCAGAACTTGTCGTTTGCCGGTTCGCTGTCTTACAACAAGACCGAAATCAATGACCCTAACTTGACAGTTGGTGCGTGCGGTGCGCCCTGCACCCTGCAAAACCCCTTGGTCGGCGGCAATGC
>JBEIEG010000021.1:0-19510 GCA_040383035.1 Hyphomonadaceae bacterium
TCAAAAGAAGTGCCACCCAAGGTCTGCACATCCCCTGCCAGCAGCGCTTCCAAGCCTGAACGCAATTTTATCAAGGCCTCATCAAGCCTTTTTTCTTCTGCCACTGGATCGTCAGATAGGTAGCGAGTCGGCTCAACATCTGGATCGTGAAGAAGCGCCTGACCCGAGGCAAGTCCACGTGAATACGCTTTGCCTTTCAGCGTCTCAGGCGTGGTCGGCTTGATTTGAAATTCCGATAAGGCCCCTGTGAGGTCCTCGACCGAGACGATTTCAGCCAGCACCGTCGCGATCAATTGTAAGGCTTCGATTTCGTCATCTTCATAGGTGCGGGCATAGCGGTTTTGCACCACCAATACCCCCACAACCCGGCCACTGCGTAGCACGGGCACGCCCATGAAGGATTGGAATGGGTCTTCGCCGGTTTCAGGGCGATAGGAAAAGCGGGGATGCTTTGGCGCGTCCGCTAGGCTGATTGGTTCCACCCCTTCTGCCACTAGACCAACTAGACCTTCGCCTGCCTTCATTCTAGTGCGGTGGATTGCATCGCGCGAGAGACCCTCTGTGGCGAACAATTCCAGCGATCCGTCCGAACGCCGCAGATAAATCGAACACACGTCTGCTACCATCGTCGTGCCGATCTGCGCGACGATCCGGTCTAAGCGGGTTTGGGTGTCGGCGTCCTGTACCATGACATCGCGCAGGCGACGCAATAAGACGCGTGACCCCCCCGCATTGCCAGAAGAAACAGGGCTCATTCACTTCCTCGAAACGGTGCGGTGTGACATCCCCACCTGCAGGACCACACCATAAGTTGCCTTACTCATACAAGAGAAGGGATAGGCTGTCCTTCAAAGCGACAGCATTTTTTGCTGCACGCTGCACAAAACTTAGGCAGCGTCGAGCCCATAGGCCGTATGTAGCGCACGAACAGCTAATTCCGTGTAGGAGCTGTCGATCAAGACCGAGATTTTGATCTCGGATGTTGCAATGTTTTCGATATTGATCCCTTTCTTTGATAGGGCATCAAACATGATACGGGCAACGCCCACGTGGGATCGCATGCCTACCCCGATGACGGACACCTTTGAGACGTCCTTTTTGACTTCAACCTGTTCAAAGCCAATTTGCTCCTGCGCAGCACTCATCAGCGCCATGGCGCGATCAGCTTCCCGCTCGGGAACGGTAAAGGTCATGTTGACTGCGCCCTCAGTGCGAGAAGGGGCTTGGACAATCATGTCAACATTGATGTTTGCCTCAGCCAAGCGGCCAAAGATATCGGCGGCAACGCCGGGGTGATCCTGCAAGGCTTTCAGCGAGACCTTGGCTTCGTCGCGCGAATAGGCGATGCCTGACACGATTTGCTTTTCCACAATTTCATCCTCATCACAGACCAAAGTTCCGGGGTTTGGCTCACCGGGTTCTACAAAACTTGACAACACGCGCACAGGTACACGCTTGGCCATTGCCAATTCTACCGAACGCGTTTGCAAGACCTTCGCCCCGAGCGAGGCCATTTCGAGCATTTCCTCATAAGAGATTTTTTCAAGCCGCTGGGCCTTCGGTACCATGCGGGGGTCGGTCGTATACACGCCATCCACATCGGTATAGATATCACAGCGCTCAGCCTTCAGGGCGGCAGCAACGGCTACAGCAGATGTGTCTGAACCGCCCCGCCCCAAAGTCGTGATGCGGTCTTCTTCGGTCACACCTTGGAAGCCCGGGATCACAGCCACTTCGCCAGAATCAATAGCGGCTGCTACTTCTTCGGCATCAATATCTGAGATACGGGCAGAAGCATGGGCGGAGCTAGAGGCTACGCGGATTTGCCATCCCTGCCACGAGCGCGCTGGGATCCCCATGCTGCGTAAAGCCAAAGCGAGAAGACCCGTTGTGACCTGTTCGCCTGTGGCGACCACAACATCATACTCATCATCGAATAACTCTGGGGATAGGCCCTCACCAGTTTGACGGGCGAGTTCCACCAGACGGTTGGTTTCACCCGACATGGCCGATACGACCACGGCAATGCCTCGTCCTGCCTTACGCTCAGCACTGACCAAGCGCGCAACGCGGCGGATACGTTCGACGTCTCCCACAGAAGTTCCACCAAACTTCATCACCAGACGCGACATGCTTCCTTGCTCCTTACCTATTCCATTAGACACAGAAATCCGCTGTTACAAACAGACGAAGACCCTCGACGCGCGCGCTCATCGCTCTATGAAGTCTTAACGTCAATCCTTTCGCATGTTGCAAACTGTCACACAGGTGAGTTGAACCCGATGCCTAGAGCCACCCAAGACGCCAAGATTGAGATGCCACCACGCTCACCTTCGATCGACCCGGCAGAAGTGGCGAAGTTTGCGGCTATGGCTGAGGACTGGTGGAACCCTTATGGCAAATTCCGCCCTTTGCACAAGTTTAACCCCACCCGACTGCGCTTTATTCGCGAGACAGCAGAAGCCCATTTTGGCTTGAAGCCTGGTTCTGAGCTGCCTCTCAAGGGTCTGAAATTACTTGACATTGGGTGTGGTGGCGGTCTTTTGAGCGAGCCGATGACACGTTTGGGCGCAGCTGTGACTGGAGTAGATGCGACAGAGCCCAACATTAAGACGGCCATGACCCATGCCGCCCAAACGGGGCTGTCGATCGATTATCGCCATGGCACAGCGGAAGGTTTACTGGCCTCCGGAGATGGTCCGTTTGATATTGTGCTCAACATGGAAGTGGTCGAGCATGTGGCCGATGCAGCAGCTTTTCTAAAGAATACTGCGCAATTGGTAGCACCTGGTGGCCTGATGTTTGTCGCGACCATCAATCGCACAGCAAAAGCATTCGCATTAGCGATTATTGGTGCTGAGCGAATCTTGCGGTGGTTGCCGCCAGGCACACATGATTATGACAAGTTGGTCAAGCCATCTGAAATCCAAGCTGCTTTAAAGCCGGAAGCTGGGCTAAGTCTCGATGAACCGATTGGCGTCAATTACAATCCACTGATGGATCGCTGGTCTTTAGGGGCCGACACCAGCATGAACTATATGATTGTGGTGCGCAAAACGGCTTAAAGGTTTGGGCTTCGGACGCATTACCCAAAACGCAAAAGGACCAAACCGATAAGGTTTGGTCCCGATGTAAAGCTATCGCGGATTTCCTTGATATTCCCGATAGCCAACGTCAGCGGCTTCGTCGCTGAAGGGCCGAGACCCGCCCTTCAGGTTAACCTACATGTCATCCATCTCGCCATCTTCAGATACAGGCTCCCCGGCCAAGACTTCAGCGAGAATGCCAGCGTTTTGGCGCACTTTATGCTCAATCTCGGCAGCCATTTCAGGGTTTGACTTTAAGAAGGCACGCGCATTGTCCTTGCCTTGGCCAATCCGGGTGCTGTCGTAGGAATACCAAGACCCAGACTTTTCAACGATCCCGGCCTTAACACCCAGATCAATCAATTCACCCTGCTTGGAAATGCCTTCGCCATAGAGAATATCAAACTCGACCTGTTTGAATGGAGGGGCGACTTTGTTCTTGACGACTTTAACGCGGGTGACATTGCCCACCACATCTTCCTTGTCCTTGATCTGGCCAATACGACGAATGTCCAGACGCACCGACGCATAGAATTTCAGCGCATTCCCGCCCGTAGTGGTTTCAGGGTTGCCGAACATGACACCGATTTTCATACGGATTTGGTTTATGAAGATCACCAAGGTCTTGGAACGCGAGATCGATCCGGTCAATTTGCGCAAAGCTTGGCTCATCAAACGGGCCTGAAGACCGGGTAGGCTATCACCCATATCACCTTCGATTTCAGCCTTTGGCGTCAGTGCCGCAACTGAGTCGATCACTAAGACATCGACCGCACCGGAGCGCACCAAAGTGTCGGTGATTTCAAGGGCTTGTTCGCCGGTGTCTGGCTGAGAGATCAACAGATCACTCAAATCAACACCAAGTTTGCGGGCATAAATTGGGTCGAGCGCATGTTCGGCGTCGACGAAGGCGCAAACTCCGCCACTCTTCTGTGCCTCGGCGATACAATGCAGTGCCAAAGTGGTTTTGCCCGAGCTTTCAGGGCCGTAAATTTCGACGATGCGACCGCGTGGCAGGCCGCCAATCCCTAAGGCAATATCGAGCCCGAGAGAGCCAGTTGAAACCGATTCAATCTCGACCGCGGCACCTTGTTCGCCCAAGCGCATGATTGAGCCTTTACCAAAGGCACGCTCAATCTGAGACAGAGCCGATTCGAGAGCTTTTTCTTTGTCCATGTCGTTTTTTTCCACCAAGCGAAGCGCTGCATTTGAAGCCTGAGTAGCCATCTTTAAACCCCTTTTCACGATTCCCGCCTGCATCGGCACAAGGGGCTCAGTAGAGCTGTGTGCAAATCAGACCTTGTCACGTCATGAAGGTTTTGTATCTGATATGTTCTAAGAACACAAGTGGAACATAGTGGGTTAATCTACTTTTTTAAAATTAATACGTCCATTTATGTCGTATTAGGCCGCCGCAAGTTCTGTTTTGACCCGTTCCGCCAATTGTGCCAGCGTAAATGGCTTTGGCAAGAAGGAGATGGAGCGTTCATCTTCCAAGGTCTGGGCAAAGTCCTGTTCAGCATACCCAGACATGAAAACAATGCGGGCGTGACCCAAATAGGGCTTAGCCGCTTTCAGAAGACCCGGACCATCCAAGCCCGGCATGACAACGTCCGACAAGACGAGGTCGAAGCTGTTGGGATCATTCTCGAGTATTTCGAGTGCTTCCTCGCCATCCCCCGCCGAAGTAACCTGATAGCCGCGCTGGGTTAGAAGGCGGGTCGCGATATTGCGAACGCCTTCCTCATCTTCGACCAACAAGATTCGTCCGCGTCCTGCCAAGTCCATCGGCCGCGCCTCAGTAGCTTGAGCTTGCGCGGTTGGTATCGAGTGACTGACATCGTCGGCGGTGGTGGCCGGCAAGAAGACGTGGAAGGTCGTGCCTTCATCCTCGACCGAATCGAGTGCAATAAAGCCATCAGATTGTTTGATGATGCCATACACAGTAGCCAAACCAATGCCGGTACCTTTGCCTTGTTCTTTTGTCGTAAAGAAGGGCTCAAAGATTTTGGTGGCGATATCTTGGCTCATGCCAGTTCCCGTATCGGTCACCGAGATCATCGCCCAATCGCAATCTTCGATATCGGCAATGCTCAAGCCCTTTAGAGCGCTTCGCACATCCTGTGTTGTCGCGCGCTTGGTACGGACGGTCACGGAGCCTTTACCCCTTCCAGACATCAAGACCGCATCGCGGGCATTGGTGACGAGGTTCATAAAGACGGTTTCTAATTGTTGCTTATCAGCCCGCACATTGGGGAGGTCGCGGCCGTGGGTGATTTCAAAAACAATACGTTCGTCCAAGACCTGACGCATCAAAACTGCAAACTCAGTTAAAACTGCCCCGACATCGAGAATGTCCCGTCGGAAGGTCTGTTTGCGCGCGTAGGCCAGAAGCATTTTGACAAGCTCTGCTGCCCGTGCGCTGGTGTTCTGGATGCTCTGCAATTCACCATAGCTGGGGTCACCAACGGGATGGCGCGCCAGCAGGGCGTCGCAATTTAGCGTGATGACCAAAAGGAAGTTATTGAGTTCGTGGGCAACCCCGCCCGCGATTTGGCCAACAGCTTGCATTTTGCTGGTCTGGGCGAGACGATGCTCCATTTCCCGGCGGGTCGAAACGTCGACCAGCAAGAGGGCGGCTCCATCATCTTCGTCTTCTAACAACCATCCTTCGCAAGTTTGCCCACCTTTATTGGCCATATCCAATTCAATCGGCCGCTGCCCTCCAACCTCTAGTCGGTCTAAATCGTCCGAATGGGCGGAAGCAACCAAATCTGAGAGCTTTGCCCCTTTGCCTGCCCCTGCAATTCGAACAAAGGCGGGATTGGCTTCTTGAATAATCGCGTGGCGCGCATCACGGCGATCCAAGCGAGCAAAGCCGACTGGGGCTTCGGCAATCAATCGAGCGAGACCGGTCAACAGCGAAGATGCAGTTTGAACAGCAAGGGCTGTTTGGGATGCGGAGCCCGCGGCTTCATGAGAATCCTCCGGTGGATGGGCCTGTCCCTCAATTGTGGTCAGTCGAACCAGTGCATGGTCACCGATAACGCTGACTCGGACGCGCATTTGGCCTTGTGTTTCATCCAGGCTTAGCCCGCGGCGAACCGCCTTGGATGCCCTAAAGGCGCAGGCCTGGTCGAGCAAGCTCACTAGGAGGGGGTCAATCGACACAGGTCGGTAGATGCTATCATAGGCAGGATTGCCTGCAACAAAGCGACCTGACCGGGTGAAGAGGGCGGCAGGCCCATCCATACTTGCCAGCCAGTCATGTGATTCCGACCGGGAAAACATCTTTAAAAGTCCAGCCATACGTCTCAGCCCCAAAATCGTTCCAAAGTGCGCCTAGGCGGCGTTTTGGACTCGACTCTGGAGAGAATCACCTGATTTGCGCCGCGCGGCTACACCCAAAATCACTCCAATTATTTTTGCTACAGCTTGATAGTGCTCAGCTGGAATAGTCTCTTCAAGATCAACGGAGGCATATAATGCACGTGCCAGTGGCGGGTCTTCGATGATGGGTACGTCTGAAGCCGTTGCAATTTCACGAATTTTCAAAGCTAAGTTGTCCACACCCTTGGCCACACAGATCGGCGCAGGGGTTTCGCCAGCCACATAAAGTAAGGCCACGGCGAAGTGGGTTGGGTTGGTGATGATCACCGTCGCTTCAGGCACTTTGGCCATCATACGATTGCGTCCGCGCTGCATGCGGATTTGCCGCACCTTCATTTTGATCAGCGGATCACCTTCCAGTTTTTTGTACTCGTCTTTTTGTTCTTGCTTGCTCATGCGGTTGCGCTTGATCCAAGAAAAGCGCTGAATCGCGTAATCTGCGACTGAAGCGACCGCGATAATACCAATCAACGCAAAGCAAAGTTCCAATAGGATTTTGACAAGGACCGGCATCAAGGCCGCGGGCTCCATGGCCACAAGAATTGGCATTTCTCGGGCGTGGGGGGCCAAGATCGCGTAAGCGACCCAGCAGATGACAATCAGTTTCAAAACGGTCTTGCCAAAGGTCAATAAAGCCTCTGCCCCAAACAGCCGCTTGAAGCCGGCAATCGGCGAAATTTTATCGATCCTGGGGATCATCTTTTCGCCTGTGAACAAAAAGCCCGACTGCACGAGATGGCCCGCTAGTCCAGCTACACAAATTGCGCCAATCGTGGCGCTCAACAAGATGACCATTTTGGAGCCGACATCGAAACTGAGACGCTGCAGCGCCCCACCGTCAACCGCAAATTGCTCTGGCCGTTCGATAAAAACGGTCATGTAGCGCGCGAGGTCCTGCGCGCTATGGAGACCAAGGGTCAAAAGAACCGCAATCCCTGCGGTTAAGACAAACAGAGTCGCAATGTCTTGCGATTTGGGAACATCGCCCTTTTTTCGGGCCTCGTCCAGTTTGTACTGACTGGGGGCTTCGGTCTTTTGCGATTCATCTTCTTCCATCTGGCGGCCTTAGTTCAATGACCGGCCAGCGGCGGCAATGGCTTCAAGCCAAACCAACATGCCCGCTCCGGCGGTAATCGCAAAAAGCATAATTCCCAAAAGAACTTGGATTGGCTGCGCGATGAAGAACACCTGAATAGCCGGTGCCACCCGGTTGATAATGCCTAAAGCCACATTGATCACGATGCCAAACAATAACAGGGGTGCCGTAATTTGGATGGCAAGGGAGAAAGCTTGGCTGAATGCACGCAGGCTAAATTGGGCCATATCGCCAAGGGGCAGGGGCGCACCGGGCAAGAAATTATCAAAGCTTTTGGCAGCACCTGAAATGAACAGGTGATGGACGTCGCTTTGAAACACCAAGGCAGTGCCAAGTAGGGCCAAGAAAGTGCCAAACACCGCGCCTTGTTGTTGCTGCGAGGGGTCAAAGGCCATGGCCATACCAAGACCAGTCTGCATCCCGGCAATCGCGCCAGCCGTGGCAAGCGCTGAAAACAAAATGCGGGTTGTCAGTCCAAGCGATAAGCCAATGAGGATTTCTTTCGCGATGGCAAGGAACAATTCGGCGGTATCAGATGGCAGGGGCGCGATCTTACCTGAAACGACGGGGGCTAAGGTAAAGGCGATGAAGAGCGCAACCATCAGGCGGGCTCGCGTCGGCACGAACTGATCGCCGATGCCAGGTGCCAGCATCATCAAAGCGCCTACCCGCGCGAAGACAAGGCCGATCACCCAAACCGTTTGCGGTAGGAGTTCCATCGCCCGGGCCCGTTAGCCTGCGCCGCCAGATGCAACTTTGGCCAGCATCTGGGTCATAAATTCACCTAGCATGCCGCCCATTAGGGGCAAAAACAGCAAAAGGGCAGCGAAGATGGCTAGGATTTTCGGCACAAACACCAAGGTTTGTTCTTGAATTTGGGTGAGGGCTTGCAACAGACCAATCACCAAGCCAACAGCCAGACCAACCAGCATCACCGGAGCCGACATTGCGATCGTCAGCCAAATAGCGTCGCGGGCAACATCAAGGACTTCTGGGGCATTCATCGTCAGCTTCTCCGACTCAGGGCGTTAAAGAACCAATTCTAGTTCTACACTGGTATGGGATGGCTTGGCATGGTTAACAAAGTCTTGATGAACGCGTTTTTGCCTTGATTTCATCTCGGGGATTTCAGATTTCTGGGGCGAGTAAGTGCCGCTACAACATATCTTCGTAAAATGCCCCTGCCTTTAAGGCATGATCGACGACGTGGATCTCGAGAATCCATGCGGCGGGCGACGGGGTCTTCCCAAAAGCTTTGAGCTTTCCACTATGATGAACGCGGTGCGGGAACGCCCCGATCCGGTGCCCGGATGCCCCTTCTAGTGCTAAAGCTCGCCCACGCTTGGCGGCATCAGCTAAAGCGAAGTCATAGAGTTCGGTGCCATTGGCCCCTGTTTCTGTCCAATGTGCTTTGACCGCTGCGAAGACCGCCTTGGAATCCTCAATCAAGCTTTCGTAGGCGGGGACTCGGCCCAAACTGAATCCGGCACCGACATCACCTTCATGACCTTCATAGCATGGGCCAATGTCAAGGAAGAAGATATCTTCGGGCCCCAGAATATGCGGGGCTGCTGGCGTTTCGCCAAACGGCAGAAGCGTGTTCGGACCAAAACGTACTTGGCTGGCATGCCACAGGCGCTCTGCGCCACTATTCATAATTGCTTGGTCGACAATCGCTTTGCCGTCGAGGTCATTCATCCCTGGCTCAATCATGGCGGCAGCTCTGGCCAATGCTTCCCAAGCCCGCGCTTGCGCTGCCTCTTGTAGTTCCAATCGGAAATGCGGGTGATTAGCTTCGCGAGGGTCGATCACGGCCGTAACTCAGCCACGTCCACGATAGGGCGGCACACCTTGATCAGGAATCCAAACACCCTCTGGTGCGGGGCCCGTGGCAAAGAATACGTCAATCGGTATGCCGCCGCGAGGATACCAATAGCCCCCTATTCGAAGCCACTCTGGTGCCAGAAATTCAACCAAGCGCTTGCCAATTGCGACGGTACAATCTTCATGGAAGGCACCGTGGTTTCGGAAACTGGTTAGAAAAAGCTTCAGGCTCTTACTCTCAACCAACCAGTCACCCGGCACGTAGTCGATAACCAAATGCGCAAAGTCAGGTTGCCCGGTAACAGGGCATAGGCTGGTGAATTCCGGCGCTACAAAGCGCGCCAGATAGGCTGTGCCCAAATGGGGATTGGCGACCCGCTCCAGCACAGCCTCTTCAGGAGAGGCGTAACCGCGAACGTCTTGGCCGAGGGTGCCGAGGCCCTCATAAATAGAAGAATTGCTCATATGCTCCATGTAGCGCTAAATCAGCTTTCGTGCACCTAACCACTGCACGCGGCGCGCATCAACGGCACCTACTTGCATCAAAGTGTACTTAGATCGGATCAAAAGTGCAGCAGAAGTGGCGATTAGCACGTTGTTTTGTTGCCAATCTGGACATTGGGCACTAGCGTAAGCTCACGAGGGAGAAAGCGACCCAAAAAGTGTCGCACCCACATGAACCTATTTAAGGGGGGTTGAATGGCTGAAACCAAAGCGGCGACTGGACTCAGTCGAATTTTCGCGCGGAAATCTGTCGCTCAGATTATGAGCGAGAACGAAAAGAGTGAGTTGAAGCGGACCTTAGGGCCTGTCAATCTGGTGCTTCTGGGCATTGGTTGTATCATTGGGGCCGGTATCTTTGTGCGGACCGGAAATGCAGCAGCTTTGCACGCAGGTCCTGCTGTGATGTTGTCTTTCGTGGTTGCAGGTCTTGTCTGTGCTTGCGCCGGTCTGTGCTACGCCGAACTTTCCTCTACCCTGCCTGTCTCAGGCTCAGCCTATACCTATTCCTACACCACATTGGGCGAATTTGCCGCTTGGATCATGGGCGCGCTATTGCTGCTTGAATATGGGCTAGCGGCCTCTGTGGTCGCTGTGGGCTGGTCTGGCTATGTTGTGAGTCTTTTAGGGGACTTCGGACTCGTCATACCGCCGGAATTCACCGGTCCGATGAACCATGTAACCACATTGAAAGATGGCACGACGCTGACGACTTTGTTTAACGTCCCAGCCTTCTTGGTGACCTTGGTGTTGGCCTGCTTGCTGACCATCGGGATTTCTGAATCCAGCCAAGTCAACAATATCATTGTGGCGATCAAAGTCACTGTCATTGTGGCGTTCATTGTGATAGGCGGCTATAAAGTTCTGACTCATTTGCCTGAATTGTCAAAGAATTGGGTGCCGTTTATTCCCGAGAATGAGGGTGAAGGTAAGTTCGGCTGGGAAGGTGTGTTCCGCGCCGCTTCCATCGTCTTCTTCGCCTACATCGGCTTTGAAGCGGTTTCTACCGCCGGCCAGGAAGCGAAAAACCCTAAGAAAGACATGCCGATCGGTATCATCGGTTCTTTGCTTGTCTGTACCGTCTTGTACATGCTGGTGGCGGCCGTTTTGACCATGCTGGTCAATTACAAAGAACTGAATGTGCCCGATCCAGTTGCTGTGGCTGTGGACTCCATGGGCCCACAATGGGCTTGGTTTGCGATGACGATCAAGGCTGGGGCGATTATCGGTCTTACGTCGGTGATCTTAGTGCTCATGTACGGCCAAACACGGATCTTTTATGCGATGGCTCGTGACGGCCTATTGCCTAAGATTTTCGCACGGGTGCACCCCAAGTTCCAAACACCATGGATCAACACGATTGTGGTTGGGTTGCTCGTGGCATTCGCCGCAGGCATGTTCGACATCAATGTGTTGGGTGACGTCACCTCGGTTGGTACGTTGGCAGCATTTGCCATCGTGTGTATCTCGGTGATTTGGTTGCGTCAGGCCCGTCCGGACCTACCACGAGGCTTTAAAGTGCCGCTCTACCCCATTCTGCCAATCTTCGGCATTTTGTCGTGCGTCGCCTTGATCTTTACGGTGGAACAGCGGGTGCTGCACTTCTTCTTCTTGTTCTTGATTGGGGCAACCGCAGTTTATTTCCTCTATGGGATGTGGAACTCCAAACTTGCCAAGGGCGAATTCGTGACAGGTCATGAGCCTGCTGCCAATGAATTGCCACATAAAATCGACTAGGGCCTAAACCCGAATTGAACTTGGACGGCGGGTCTTATGGCCCGCCGTTTTTGTTTGGGCTAGGGTGTGCTCCCGGGGTGGCCAAAACAAGCTGCGCAGGATAGGCCCTAGGCCATGGAACGAATGAGAGCAGATTTGTTATTGGTGGCACGTGGCCTGATCGCCACCAGGGCCAAAGCGCGCGAAGCTATCGAAGCTGGGCAAGTTCGGTCAGGCGAACGCGTTATCGTGAAACCTTCTGAACTTTTAGAGCCCGATTGCCCACTCAGCGCGCAGCTGGCCTATCATTGGGTCTCACGCGCTGGGCTTAAATTAATTGCGGCTCTAGATGCTTTCGCCATAATGGCGACCGATCGCTATGCGCTCGATATCGGGGCTTCGACCGGCGGCTTTACACAAGTCCTGCTGAGCCGCGGGGCGGCCCATGTGGTTGCCGTCGACGTCGGGCGAGATCAACTGGATCCAAGCCTACGCGGCAATCCAGCCATCACTTCACTTGAAGGTACAGATGCTCGATCCTTAACGTCTGACGCGTTAGGCGAGCCTGTCCCAGACCTCATCGTGATCGATGTGAGCTTTATTGGGTTGGAAAAAATCTTACCGGCCGTCCTTCCGTTGGTTGCGCCAAAGGCCGATCTGGTAGCGTTGGTGAAACCGCAGTTTCAAGCAGGTCCTGCGCGCGTAGGCAAACGCGGCTTGGTCGATCCCGCTGTGGCGGCAGTAATTGTGGAAGAAGTCCGCCAAGAATTAGACGGCCTGTGCGGCTTTATGGTTCTGAACCTGATCGAAAGCCCTATCGCTGGCGGCGATGGGAATCGGGAGTACTTGCTCCACGCGCGTCGGGAACGCTAAAGCCGAACCTTTAACGGCTGCACGCCATACACGACATTGGAGGGAAGCTGCCGGGGTGCATCCCGCCAGTTACAAGGCACGCTTGATACACAAATGAATTGCGCGGAACCTGCGCCGGGCGGGGGATGTCTGTTGGGGCAGCGTGCGAGGGCCCGCGCCGTTCGCGTCCGTAATAGGAGTGCGGTGAGGGCTGATACCAGTCCCTGCCAACGACACGTCGGGCAGTCGGTGCGGCTACTGGCTCTGGCATTGGTGAATACCCGGTGTTCGGTCGCAGTTTCTGGTCCACTTCGGCGGGGCATGTAACCTTTGAGCCGCCAATCTGCGAACTAGCAAAGGCCCCAGCCCCCACCACGATCCCTTGAGGCTGCAACGCAGCGGCAGTATGCGCTTTATCAGTAATGCCACCATCAACTGCGCCTATCATGCCACCTTGTTGCAATGGCAAGGCTGACGCTGGCCACGAAGTCATGCTGCCTTGGTTAGACCAACTGCTCATTGAGGAGGACGAAGACCATGAAGAGCTGCTCGACGCACTGCTCGCGCTGGCTAAAGATATGGCTGAACCGTTGGAGGCTGCTTCATAGCTGGTCGCACGATCCTTGACTGTATCGACGAAAGGCCGGGTGTTAGATGCCCAAGCTGAAGAGCTGGCGGCCGAGCCTTGTGTGCGTTTGGCCTTTACTGCGGTTCGGCGATGGCTGGCTGGGGCAACCGCAGCGCGGGTGCGCGGTTTTAATGTGCGCGCTTTAGGTCTGCCGCGGTCTGAATAGCCGTCCCGGTAGCCATCGCGATAACCATGCCGATAGGCATGTTTTTTATGTTGTTGCCGTTGAACATGATGACCCCCGTGCGCGGCTGGTTCGCGCACCACTTCTTCTCGCACAAAAGTCTCCGTCGTGTCGGGGGCAATAGTCACAGTTTGGGCGACTTCATGCTGTGACATGGAGGACGACCTGCTGGTCGAACTTGAACTGCTGCTACTCGAGCCCATTGTGTTGCCGTCAGACGAGCCTGGGCAGGCGACATAAACGCATTGGGCAAAAGCTGGGCCTGTTAACAGGCCTAAAATTGCGACACCAAGTAAAACACTGCGCATGTTCAAGTCCTTTTCTGGGACGTTCGAATCAAATTTCGACGAAATTCTCTCGTCACTCCGCGATACTATGGCAAATCTTTAGCCGATTGACCTTTATCTTCACCAAAAGAGGGAAAACAATTCACAGGCTTAGTGGCCTTTAGTTGTTGTGTTGTCTTTAAGACAAAGCCGCCTCCCTGATAACAAGGAGGCGACCTGACTAACAGGGCAATTCGTTAGTTTGCGACTTGCCATTCGCCACGATTGTCGCGGCACATCCACACTTGCTGACGCTCATAGAGGCCATCTGGACGACGCAGGGCGGCTTCCCCCCAACCACATTCCTGACGGCTTAAGACAGGGGCGGCATAGGTGGGTCGGTAGGCATGATCATTGTCACGGTGATGATTGCGACGGCTTGGACGATAGTCGCCATAGCGATCATTTTTGGAATAATCATAGCTTTGAGTGCCTTGATTGCGATAACTTTCTTGGCGCTGATTGGGCTCATAGCCGCGGTAATTTTGGTCGTCGCAAGCAACACGTCCTTTGGCAATTTGTGAACCAGCAACGGCACCAACCACGGCACCAAGAACCGTGCCCTCTTTCCGAGCGTTACGTCCCGCAATCTGCTTGCCCAGCACTGCGCCAGCAACAGCACCAATGGCACCACCTGCCAAACGGTTGTTATTCAAGCTTTGCTGGCATTCTTGTGAGATAGGGCCATCGTTAGGGTAAGTGTTGTTATAGGTTTGAGCAGAAGCAATGGCAGGGGCTAAAAGGGCCAGCGTTGCAGCCAAGCTTGAGAAAATCAATGTACGCATCACGATGCTCCTTTACAGAGAAGACCCAAGGGATAGATGGGGGCAGGTGCAGGCCTTCTGTGAAAGCTAACTTGCAACTTCCTCCCTGAACGGCGCATGAGCAGATATGAACAAAAGCATTCAGGAAACACTCACGCTCAACATTGAGCATATTGGCGCACGCGGCGATGGCGTTTCGCGCGATCAGGATCGAGCGGTCCACGTACCCTTCACGCTGCCCGGCGAAGAGGTTGAGGCAAACCAGCGCGGAGACCGTGCGAGTTTGGTGAAAGTCTTGAAGGCTTCACCCGAGCGCGTGGAGCCTGTTTGTGGCCACTTTACTGTCTGCGGCGGCTGTTCGCTGCAGCATTGGGCTGAAGGCCCTTATTTGGCTTGGAAGGCGGGCTTGGTGGAACGGGCCTTGCAGCGGGTGTGCATTGATGTCGAATTAGCCCCAACACAGCCTGCTTGGGGTCAGGGACGAAGGCGCGCGACGTTTCACGGTAAGCATACGGGGCCGCGCTTTTTGTTCGGATTCGCTCAAGCGAAAAGTCATCAGATTGAGACGATCACTGCTTGCCCGGTTTTAACCCCCGGTTTGAATGCCGCTCTGCCCCGATTAGCGGCTTTAGCCGAGGCATTGGCACCCAAGCAAGAAACGATAGACCTTCTTGTTACGGAAACCCCGGTCGGCTTGGATGTCGATGTGCGCAATGCTGGTCGGATTGATAAGTTTGAGCGCAAGGGACTAGAGCGTTTGGCGGCGCTAGCGGAAGCAGCAGAAATCGGTCGTTTGACACTGCACGGACAGACCGCTCTCACCCGGGTTACACCACGTGTAAAAATGGGCCAAGCCATCGTCGAGTTACCAGCCGGCGCTTTTCTCCAGGCAACACGAGCGGGTGAAGAGGCCTTGGCTGATCGCGTGCTGGCGTGGACTTTAGGTCGAAAGCATGTCGCAGATTTGTTTGCAGGTATTGGCACCTTTGCGCTTCGCTTGAAGGAAAAGGCGCTGGTTCGTGCCATTGAGTCCGATGCGCAGGCTGTTGCTGCGATGAAAAAGGCTTCAGACGGTTTGGCCGGCGGCAAGACATTGATCGCAGAAGCGCGTGACCTCTATCGGGCCCCCTTGGCTCCCTTAGAGATGAAGGGCTTGGACGCTATCGTTTTTGATCCGCCCCGCGCTGGCGCAGAAGCGCAAAGTGCTCAGATTGCCCGGTCGAAGATTGATCTGGTGGTGGCGATCTCTTGTGATCCAGCAAGCTTTGCCCGTGATGCCCGCATTTTGATTGATGGGGGTTATCGCCTCGCTGAAATTGAAACCTTCGATCAATTCCGTTTCACGTCGCATGTGGAAATTGCGGCAAAGTTTGTACGGTAAGCCCGATGCCATTTTGGACGGATACCAAACTCGCAGATATGACCGAAGCCCAATGGGAAAGCTTGTGCGATGGCTGTGGCAAATGCTGCCTGATCCGTCTGGAAGACGAAGATACAGGCGACATTCATACGACGGATGTGCATTGCAAACTGTTTGATGCGGGTTCTTGCCGCTGCAGCAATTATGCGGCGCGCAAAGCCCAAGTACCCGATTGTGTAAAGTTGACGCCAGAAACGCTCGGTGAATTGACCTGGCTGCCCATGACCTGCGCCTATCGTTTGGTCCAAGAAGGCCAGCCTTTGTTTGACTGGCATCCACTAGTCAGCGGCGACCCCGACAGCGTTCATCAGGCGGGGATGAGCGTGCGGAACCAGACCGTGCCAGAAGGCAAGGTGAAGGTGCGACATCTCGTTCGTCGAATCAAAATCTGGCCCGGCGAAGAAAACGCTTGAGTGCATTCAAGCCGCGGACAGAAAAAGTGTCACAGCCCCGCAGATTGCTACTTCCAAGGCCCTTTTTGAACCAAGTTATACATTGGGCGCTCGTTTTATGACTGAAGCGATTAGCTACCGCAAATCCCTGCGCGCGCGTTTGAAGGCGATCATCACCCACGGCACTGGCTGCCCTTAACGCCTCTTTTATATCACCAGGGTCCAGAGCCGTGGTTATGTTAGACTGTCCAGCCCTAAGGCCCGCATAGCAATCGGCCTGCAACTCTATGCGAGGGGTGATGGCGTCGGCTCCGTTGCTCATTTGGCTCAATTCAGCCATCGGCTTGCACTTAACCCTCTTGCCACTGGCTCGCGTAAGCCCTTGAAGTGCGTCGATGACTTCAGCTCCGCTTTCCATCGTTATCCCGACCTTAAACGCGATGCCCAGATTAGCCGATTGTTTGGCTGCTTTGGTCGCAGGCTTGGGCGTTGGTCTCATTCGAGATGTGGTTGTGGTGGATGCAGGGTCTGACGATAAAAGTCCGGAGCTTGCTCTGGATATGGGCTGTCAGGTGATCCAAGTTGGCCACAGTGGCCGTGGTCGCGGACAACAATTAGCAGTTGGGGCTAAGGCCGCTAAGGGCGATTGGCTGTTGTTTTTGCATGGCGATTCTGTGCCTTTGGAGGGGTGGATTGCCGCTTGTAAGGCCCATATAACGACGGCCCCGCACCAAGCAGCCTATTTCCAACTGGGGTTTGATGATCATGAGCCCTCAGCCCTTAGAATCGCTTTTTGCGCTAATTGGCGGGCCCGGTTTTTCGGTTTGCCCTATGGGGACCAGGGACTTTTGATTTCTCGCGCTTTGTATGAGGCTGTGGGTGGCTTTCAGCCCATTGCCTTAATGGAGGACGTTGATCTGGTACTGAAACTGGGTAAGTCACGTCTGTGCTTGTTACCTGCTGCGGTCGAAACGAGCGCGGAGCGATACCGGAAGGGCGGTTGGTGGTATGTGCCCTTGCGTAACTTGACGCTTTTGGCTGCCTTTTTGTGCGGGGTCTCGCCCGACCGAATTAGAAGCTGGTACCGGTGAGACCAAAGCTCCTAATCTTTGCAAAATCTCCCCGAATGGGCCTTGCCAAGACGCGACTGGCCCGCGGCGTGGGTGTTGTGGCAGCTTGGCGCACCAAACGACGCATGGACGCGTATACCTGCCGGGTGGCCCGTTCAGCGGGCTGGGAAACCGTCTTGGCGGTTGCGCCTCAAAAGGATCTGAGAGCACAATTTCCTAGTGTCTGGCCATCCGATCTACGTCGGATTGGACAGGGGCAAGGCGATTTGGGTCAACGTATGGCGCGCGCACTGGTGGCGTTTGGCCGCGCGCCTGTTTGTATCATTGGCTCGGATTTGCCAGACCTTAGGCGGCTAGATTTGGTGCAGGCCTTTAAGGCCCTGAAGCGCGCAGACGTTGTTCTGGGCCCTGCCACCGATGGTGGCTATTGGTTGATCGGGATGGCACCGCGCGCGGCCCGGCGCGCCCGACTTGCCCCCGTTCGCTGGTCGAGCCATCATACCCTATCCGACACCTTAGCCTGCCTACCGTCAAATTGGCGGGTTAGCTTCTTACGTGAGCTCGAGGATGTCGACGATGCAGCCAGCCTCAAACGTTCAACGCTGTGACAAGGCACCGGAATCAATAATCACAGCTGACCCAGTTGCGATCGTTGGCGTGACAGCACTGAGCCTTACGTGAGCGCTGGTCAGTCGCGGATTATCTTGCGGCTCGTAGGTTGGAGTAAGGCCGCGGGCTAGCTTTTCAAGGCTAGGCGCGCGTTGGCCAAAGCGGCGATGATAGATCCACATATTGCTCATCACCCGCTCTGCGTAGACGCGGGCTTGACCGTTAGGAGCAGCCTCCATGAACATTAATGTGTCTTCAGCGCCTTTCACGCTGGCGCTCCAGCGTGTGACATTTCCTGGACCGGCGTTGTAAGCCATGAAAGTACGAGTGAGGCAATTGGAGACTACGCCCATGGCCATCATCTTTTCGAGATAAGCTTCGCCCAATGTTACGTTTAAGGTGGTATCGTTGAGCAATCCGGGATTGCTCGCCAAATCACGCCGGCCCGTCATCCAAGCAGCCGTTCTTGGCATCAGCTGCATCAAGCCGCGCGCACCGGCGTAGGATTTCGCATTGGTGTCGAACTTTGACTCTTGGCGCATCACAGCCAGAATAACTGCGCGGTCCAGAACAAATTCACCACCCACAGGGCGGAATTGGTCCGGAATGGGATAAAGCGCAGCTAATGCAGCAGCAGATGAAGATTGCGCGATAAGTTCGGCTACTGGGTCGAGGTCTAGGCTGCGAGCCACGGCCAAAAAGCCCAGATCATCCTCGGCGCGCGCTCGGCTCCAGCTATTGAATAGTTCGGCTTCTGCATCGGACACGCGACCAATCTCTTTTAAAGCCACAGCTCGTCGAACACCGGGGTCGACGCGCATCAAACGGGCCGCGCGATCTTTTTCATCTTGAGCTTGCGGGACTTTTAGCGTCTCCCAACGCCCAAGCCGTGCCAGTGCCAATTGCCCGTAAAAAGTCAGCGGGCTGGATGCTGCCTGCTCCAAAAAGGATTGTGTCCTGGCTTTATCGCCTAACTTTTCTGATGCGCGCGCCGCCCAGAACGCCCCAGATGAACGCGCCCAATCGTCACTCGCATTCCAATTTGCAGCTGCTGTAAACAAGGTTTGCGCGGTGCTGAAATCACCCAACCGATAGGCAGCAAGACCACCGATCCAACCTGCTTGACCCGATTGTGGACCATTCACCGCTTCACGCGCCATGGCCAAAGCCGCTTCATCATCGCCCGCATAAAACCGTGCAGCCAAAGCATCAATCTGGGCACGATCTGCCCGCGTCGCACCTTGCCCAATTGGAACGGGAATAAAACTGGGCTCACGCACGGTGCCCATTGAACGGCGGCTTGGCACAGGATCGGGTCGCTTAAGCCGGAAGGGTGTGGGCACCACACCCATAATACGGGCGGCTTGAATAGCATCTTCTTGCGCTTCTTGCGCGCGCTCATAGACAGCACCAGCGCCTGCAACATCACCCCAGCGATCGAGCCAAGCCGCCATGGCTGGCAAATCTGGTGTAGTGGCGCTTGAGATTAAGCGCGCCCGTTCAACATGGGGCTTCAGCGTACCGTCAGAAATGGATGGTAAGACCTCGTCCAAGACAGCTTTCTGATTGGTGGTCGCGGCCGCAAAGGCTTTGCGGTAATTTGCTTCATCTGTACTTGTCAGGACATCCGGGCCAGCGACAGTGCCACGCAA
>JBEIEG010000022.1:0-19238 GCA_040383035.1 Hyphomonadaceae bacterium
CCACAGGGTTTCAGGATCTTTCGCTAAAGGGCCCACTTGATCCAAGGTGGTCGACAACGGCACTACGCCAACTTGTGAAACCAAAGTTCCCGAAGGCTTCCACCCATACACACCGCAATAAGATGCCGGCAGACGGATAGAGCCCATGGTGTCTGAGCCCAACGCCGCATCGACAAGGCCCGCAGCAATTGCGGCACCCGAACCACCTGAGGACCCGCCGGGAGAGAAATTGGGCCGCCAAGGGTTGATGCAGCGGCCATAGGCCTTGTTATCGGTGGTGGCACCCAAGGCACCTTCATGCATATTCAATGTACCAACGATCTTTGCGCCCGCGGCCCGCAATGTCGCCACCACGGGCGCATCCGCAGCCGCAATTGCATCTCGACGCGCCTCAGCCCCTGCCGTGTTGGCAAGGCCCTGAACCGCAATATTGCCCTTAATCCCGAGCCTTAGGCCAGCCAGTGGCCCGGCCTCAACTCGTGGTGTCTCATCAAAGGCGATGAAGGCGTTCAGCGCCTGATTGGCGGCAAGAAGGGTTGAGTGATCCATCAGCGGTGATCTAACAGGCGAATGGGTTTTTGTCTGGACTCAATCTGGGTCAAAGCAGCGGTACCGCCGGGCGGTACCAATTCGACTTGCGCTTCGATACCCAGTTTACGCTTCAACGTCTCGCGATAGGCCTCTGGATTGCCGCCGCGATCTTCGCACACCACGACAAGCTCATCGCGCCCTTGCGCATCGCGGATAACTTTACAAATCCACTCGCCTGCAAAGGCTGGCAACTCGGCCAAGATCGGCCCGACCGCTTGTGGGAAGACATTGATGCCGCGCAGCTTCACCATATTGTCTGACCGGCCGAGGAAGCCTTCAATCCGCTTAAACTGCACCCCGATCGAGCTTTTGTCGGTTCGAAACGCACTAACGTCATGGGTGTTAAAGCGAATGATCGGGTAGACATCATCCTTGAACAGACAGGTGACGATCAGATCACCAGTCTGGCCATCGGGCACAGGCTGGGCGGTATCGAGGTCGCAGATTTCGACCCAGTGGGCATCTTCCATCACATAATGGCCATCGCGGTCCGGCCCTTCGCCCGCGATCATGCCGGTATCACCAACGCCATACCAGTCATAGCAAGCCGCCCCACCCCAAAGGGCGGAGACCCCATCCTTATCTTCCCGGCCAAATTGGCCTGAGATCATACGGATGGGGATATCGAGACCCGGCTCTAGCCCTTCCGCGCGAGCCACTTCAGCGAGCTTTTTGATATAGTCGGTGAAGCCCAGAATGACGGTTGCGCCAAAGTCGCGCATTAGCGCCACTTGCGCGGCACTGCGCGTTTCAATCCCAGTTCCTGCCGACATGAAAGTCGTACTTGTCCAGCGGGTGACGGCCTCGCGAATATAATGACCGCCATTGATCATGCCGTGGCCATAGACGGAATGGACAACATCGCTGGGCCGTATGCCCTGCCAACGGAACAAGCGGGCGAGCAACAGGTTCTGCACTTCCCGTGTTTTGGCCCCGAAGAAGAGCGGCTGAGGCCGCCCCGTCGTGCCGCTGGTGGTATGAAAAATCATCGGCGGTCGGGCACCTTCGGGATAGGAATCCAAACCCGCAAAGTCTCCAAACGGCGGATGAAGCGCGATACTCTCAACAATCTCTTGCTTGCCAAAAGTGGGTAGCTTGGGCAGATCGTCCAGCGATTTGATGTCACCCGCTTCGATGCCATGCTTGCCCCATAGGCGCTGGTAGAAATGGGTTTTTGCTGCCCGGGCAACCAACTTTTGAAACAAGCGCTCTTGATGGGCGCGCAACTGGTCGCGACTGATGGTGGTCGCCATCTTTACAAAGTCATCGCCAATCGGATGGTCCGCCAAAAGGGCCCGATAGTCGAGGCTTTGGGCAAAGCTGGTGTGCATATCCGTCACGATAAGATCCCTGCGGCAAGGCGGCCCAACAGGCCAACATCGGTGAGTTCAGTCAGCTGGTCAGCCGCCGCAATGAGGGCATCTTCCAAAGCAGGATTGGCGTCGCCAAAGCCGAACGCACAACAGGCGCGAAACTTCGCTAGATGCGCCTCGCGGCTCAAGGGGCGTTGGGGTGTGCCCAAAAGCCTTTCGATTCCCACTTCCAGAACCCGACCATCTTTCAGGAGCGCGCGGGCAGATTGTGGCACGAACGCAGACGCTTCGGCCACATCATTGACGACCACTTGCATGCGGGCGGCTAGCTGGTGGATCGCTGCATCATTCAGACGATCGGGCGTAAAGTCCGTCAGTCCTACGTCGCCCTTGGTTAGCGCGATCGCCCCGACATAGGGCAGACACAGGCGGGCATAATTGACTTCGAGTGGCGGCGCCGCGATCGGGCGACCCACCAGATGGTGGATCAAGGGCGGGGCCGAAATCGTCAGATGCTCTAGATTATCTGCACTCAGCCCTAAGCGAACCAATTGCTGGATCATGTCGATCCCGCCGTGTGAGGCGCGCCCACTCGGGAACGGCTTCCAGCTAACTTCGGTCGCCCGCCAGGTTTGACCGAGACTTGCCAGCACGGGCTCTAACGCGGTTTCGAGCTCAAACAGCGAGAGATACCCAAACGGGCCATCGATAGACGCCATCGGACCGGGCAGGCCTGCCTCCACCAAATCTACCGCGACAAAGGCTGACCGCGCCGCACCTGCCACGCTGGCCGCGAGTGCAGGGGTGCCCTCAACATGAGCTTGCATCGTGCCGGACGCGAAGGCGAGCGCATAGCCAAAGGCATGTGCGGTCTGATCGGCGTTGAGACCCCGTGCATGCGCCAAAGCCGCAACCGCGCCAAAGAGGCCACATGTCGCAGGCCGAAAGAAGCGGATCTGCGATTTTGCGGCAACACCGAGGCCTGCAGCCACATCCACCCCGACAGCGGCAGCCGAAACAAAGCGAGCACCGGTCAAACCTGTCCGCTGCGTTTCGGCCAAAAGGACCGGGATCACGACGGTGAACGGGTGCAGCACGGCCCCTTCATGCACGCAATCAAACTCTAAAGCATGGGCCTGAAAAGCGTTGACGAAAGCCGCATGGGGTGCGGGTAAAGCCTCACCGGTTGCAAAGACATGGGCCTCAGCCCCACTACCCCATTTGGCCGCTGCCTGCCGGACACCTTCAGCATAAGGCGAGCGCGTGCCTGCAATGCCAACACCGATCAAGTCCAAAGTGAAATTGCGCACAGCCTGAACCGCTTCGGGGGGCAAGGTCGCCAAAGTAGTCGAAGCCACGTGCAGAGCTAGCTTCTGGGCCGCTGTGTGTGGCGCACGTGCCTGTATAGACTCTGAGCTTTGTCCGGACATATTGGGGACATATCATGCTATGAGAGAAGCGCAATCACTCTGACCCATTTTGCCGAAAGAGGCCGCAAAAACGTGCAGACCATGACTTCTTCGGCCCAAAGTCTCCATCCCGTGAAGCTGTCGTCGCTGACAGACGCGGCTGCCCTTCTGGCTGAACGGGCATGCGGTGGGCGGGTTTTTATTCCTGCGGGGCCAGTCGAGCCGTTGCGCTTGGCAGAGGCCTTTCGCGCAAGTCCTAGGCTGGCAGACGACTTATGTTTTTGCGGCTTGTTCATTCCGGGCCTCAATCGCTTTGACTGGGCGACTTTATCGCCCAAGGCCTCGGCAGAGGTATTTCTGCCCAGTCCCGACTTTGCTGCCACCATTGCCGCAGGCCAAACGCGCGTCATACCTTGTCATTACTCAGCGGCTTGGCGCTATTTCAGGACGGCCCCGTTCAAGGCCGCGGTGTTTCATGTCGCTGCCCCCGATGCAGACGGCTTTTGCTCGCTATCCCTATCGGCAGATGCAAGCCCCGCCTTCTTTGACCGCCCTGTGTTCAAACTTGGCTTGATCAATCCGAGCCTGCCGGTTGTGAAAGGCGCACCAAAGCTACATTTGAGTGCATTGGATGCGTGGGTGGAGGCCGATGCGCCTCCAGCTGAACTATCTACCCCCGCCCCTTCAGGCGACGTGGATGCAATGGTGCACCATGTGACCGGCTTGATTGAGGATGGCGCGACCCTGCAGGCCGGGATTGGCAAGCTTCCTAGTGCGATCATGGCAGGGCTCACTGGGCGACGCGGGCTATCCATCCACTCTGGCCTGATCGGGGATTGGATTCTGCTGCTCTTGGAGGCGGGGGCGCTGGCGGATCGGGCAGAGAGCTTGAAAGCTGGAATTATTCTGGGCAGTCAGACACTGCAGGCCCAAATGGCGCAGGAAACGCGCCTAAAGCTGATCCCGATTGCCGAGACCCACGGTGCGGCCCAGCTTGGTGCGATTAAGCGCTTTGTAAGCCTCAATGCGGCGCTGGAGGTGGATTTGTTCGGCCAGATTAATTGTGAGTTTGCAGGCTCGCGCACGCTGGCAGGCGTGGGCGGGGCGGTCGATTTTTTGCGCGGCGCGCGACTCAGCCCGGGCGGCAAGCCGATTGTGATGGTGCAAAGCGTCGGCAAGCAAGGCGAAGCCCGGATTGTGCCCCGACTGACCACGCCGAGTGTCTCTATCGCCCGCTCGGATGCGCCGATCTTGGTGACCGAGCAGGGGGCCATTGACCTAGAGCCCTTAGACCAAGATACCCGTGCACAAGCGATCATCTCGCTGGCTGCCCCCCAACATCGAGAGGACTTGATGACAGCTTGGGCACAGCAAAGAGGTGCCAAAGGATGAGCGCGCCCAACCCCCTTTACCGCCGCTTAGCGGACGATCTGCGCAAAGCCATTGCGTCAGGTCAGTATCCAACTGGCAGCCTTTTACCCACTGAATCAGATCTATGCGCCACCCACCAAGTCTCGCGCCATACTGCCCGTGACGCGCTGCGCATCTTGACAGACGAAGGCCTGATTGAGCGCCGCCGGGGCGCAGGCTCGGTCGTGATTGCCGCCAAGCCTATTGGCCCCTTCTCGCAAGGCTGGGGTGAAATTGGTGATATTTTGCAATATGCGCGCGATACACGCCTTGTGATTTTAAGCTATGGCGCGGCGGATGCAGCCGACATTGCGGCTATGGGTCTCGACACGGCCCTCTCTTGGATCGGGATCGATGGCCTGCGCGTCCGCACTACCGGTGGCCGGCCTCTAGCCCACACCCGCATCTGCGTGCGAGCTGACCTAGCGCCACCGCGAGATGCCCTAGATGACTGGCCGCACGCCATCGCAGAATATATTGCCCGCCACGCTGGGGTTCTGGCTGCGACGATTGAACAAGAAATCTCCGCAATCAAATTGAGCCGCGAGCTGGCTAAGTGCTTGCACGAGCATGTGGGCGATCCCGCTTTGCGGACACGGCGGCGCTATCTCGATGCCTCGGGTCAGGCGTATCAGGCCAGCATCAGCATCCATCCGGGCGAGCATTTCACCTATTCGATGTCGGTTAGCCGCTAGGCTGGCATCATCATCATGAGGCCAACCCCGGTTGCGGAGATGGCGGCAATAATGGCGGTCTGGATCAAAAGTGCGCCTACAGCGCGGGGACCCAACAGCATAACCCCTTTGATCGACGTGTTGGCCCCCAGCGCGACCATGGAGACGATCAGACAGATGCTGGACAATTTGGTCAGTGCGGCAATGCCTGCAGGTGTTAGCCAACCGGTGTTGGCCACGACAATTGCCGCCACAAAGCCCAAGAGGAATACAGGAACAGTGGCTTCACTCTCTTCCTGATCGCCTTCTTTGCGGTCGCGCCAAGACAAGATCATCAAGAGGCCAAAGATCACAACTGGCATCATAGCAACGCGGATCATTTTGACGGTGGTCGCAGCCGGGGTGGCCGCCTCGCCATAGACATCCGACGCCGCCACTACTTGGGCCACTTCGTGGATAGACGCGCCCAGAAACACCGCAGACGGGATCATCGGGATGTTGAAGAAGTGGCAGAGCGCCGGATAAGCCACCACAGCGATGGTGCCAATAATGGTGATGCTGGCCACAGTCGCCACCACATCGCGCTCGACATTAGAATTTGGTCGCCGTGCCAGAACCGTTGCAATCGCCAAAGCCGCGGAGGCTCCGCAGATGGCGACAGACGTTGCGGTCAAAAATGCGGTTGCACGCGGCAGTTTTAAGGCACGACCTGCCAAATAGCCTAAGCATAAGGTGCCGAAAGCCGCCGAGACCGCGATAACAGCCGGCTGCCAGCCCAAAGCCTGTAAGTCCGAAATGGTGATGCGAAAGCCCATCAAGGCGACACCGACCCGCAACAAAGGCTTGGCCAACAAATCATTGCCGGGCTTAAACGTGGGCTTGGTTAGAAAAATCGCGGCCAACATGCCTAAGAGCAAAGCGATCAGCAGGGTGGGGATGCGTGTCCCTTGAGTTGGGAAATAGGCGATAGCCGCCAGAAAGAGGCCCAAGCCAACACCGGGGCCAAACTTTGTAAGCGATTTAAACATGAGGCCCCACAATCAGGCGCGCCTAGCCAATGCGCCGACGCGATCAGCTTAGGGCAGTTTCACCAGACTGTGCAATTGGGGCCGGTGCGGCGCCATGCTTGGTGTTCCGGTGCAAGACCATCCGGTCGTGCAGGCAACAAATAGTTTGGCTACCAGTGGATTTAAAGAGGCCGGGGATGAGACCGTGGATGATGCAGGCGCAGGCAGCACCCAGCATTTGGAAGCCGAAACTGAAAGCCACGCCTAAATGTTCAAAATAGCTTTCGCCGACACTCTCTGGATGCTCGACAAACAATTTCTTGAACATGGTTGCTATCTCCCCTTTTTGTACGCAAAGGTTCTCACAGATTCTATGGTAAATTTTCACTTTCTTATTGAGTATCAGTATGGTTTTGGTATAATTCTTCGATCATGAAGCCAGATAGTCAAAAAATTGACGAAGCGGACATTAAGCTTTTGTCCATACTCCAAACCGATGCCTCTGTATCTTTAGAGGAAATATCGTCGCGCACCGCCATGTCAGCCAATACCGCCTGGCGGCGCATCAAGCGGATGGAAGAGGCGGGCATTATCGCCAAGCGGGTTGCTTTGATCGATCCGGAGGCAGTGGGCCTTGGGATGACGGTCTTTGTTGCGATTAAAACGTCTGACCATTCCGACGAATGGCTGGAAAACTTCGCCCGTTCTGTCTCAGCCATTCCAGAGGTTGTCGAGTTTTACCGCATGAGTGGGGACACCGATTATCTGCTCAAGCTTTTGGTCGCCTCCATCGCCGATTATGACCGCGTCTATAAGAAATTGATCCGCAGCGCGAAGTTGAGTGATGTCAGTTCCAGCTTCGCGATGGAGACGATCAAATTTACTACCGCTGTGCCTTTGCGAATTTAGCTTTTGGTACAAGTTTTTATGGTCTAAATGGCAGGTATGAGCTTAAAGCGCGTCCTTTTGATCGTGGGTGGAGGGATCTCTGCCTATAAGACCCCAGAACTGGTGCGGGCGCTGGAGAAGCGTGGCATCGGCTGCCGGGTTATTCTAACCCAAGCTGGCAGCCAATTTGTGACTCCGCTGACCTTGGCCAGCTTAACCAAGGACGATGTCCACCAAGAGCTGTTCAACCTGACCCATGAAGCTAAGATGGGCCATATTGAGCTGTCGCGCAGTGCGGACTTGGTTCTTGTGGCCCCGGCGACAGCGGATCTGATTGGCAAAGTGGCCAATGGTCTGGCCAATGATTTGGCTTCAACCGCTCTTTTGGCGACCGATAAGCCCGTTTTGATGGCACCCGCCATGAATGTGCGCATGTGGGAGCATCCCGCTGTGCAGCGCAATCTGGCCACTTTGCGTGGCGATGGTATTCACTTCATTGGCCCCGATGACGGGGCAATGGCCTGCGGCGAATTTGGCCCAGGCCGCATGGCAGAGCCTGATGCGATAGCTGCGGCGGTGGAAGCATATTGGCAGAAGGCCTCGGCGGACAAACCCTTGAAGGGCAAGCGTGCGATTGTGACAGCCGGGCCAACTTTAGAGGCCTTGGACCCCGTTCGTTTCTTATCCAACCGTTCGTCTGGCAAGCAAGGCTATGCCATCGCCCAAGCGCTGGCTGAAGCTGGTGCTGAGGTGACTTTGGTGTCTGGGCCCACCGCGCTGAACGACGTGCCCGGCATCACCATGGCGCGGGTTGAAAGTGCGCGGGATATGCTGGCTGCCTGCCAAGCCGCTTTGCCTGCCGACATTTTTGTCGCGGTTGCCGCCGTCGCCGATTGGCGGCCAGAGGCCAAAGCCGACGTTAAGCTTAAACTCAAGGGCGACGCGAAGTTACCAGCCATGAATTTGGTTGAGAATCCAGATATCTTGGCCACCATCGCCCAGGCAGGGTCGAATAGGCCAAACTTGGTTATCGGCTTTGCCGCTGAGACCCATGACGTCTTGGCCTATGCCACTGCCAAACGGACCAAAAAAGGCTGTGATTGGGTGGTGGCGAACGATGTCTCCGGCAACGTCATGGGCGGGGAAAGAAACCAAATCATGCTGGTTACCGCAGACGGTCAACAAAGCTGGCCGGAAGCCCCAAAGGGTCAGATTGCCGAGCGGCTGGTTGCAGCAATCGCAACCCATTTCGGCGTAGCAACAGCTTAGAACGGCCAGAAGATGCCCAGCATCAACAGCCCGACGACGATGCGGTAATAGGCAAAGAGTGCAAAGCCCATGCGCTGCACGACGCCAATAAACAGCTTGATCACGAAAATCGCGGTGATGAAGGAGACAAGGAAGCCGATGGCGACCAAGATCAAATCCTGCCCACCTTGCGCCAGCAAAGCTTCGCGATTGCTCCAGCCTTCATAGGCAAAGACGCCAACCATTGTGGGGATGGATAGAAAGAAGCTGAACTCTGCCGCGGGCTTGCGGTCCACGCCCAACATCATGGCTCCAATAATGGTAGCGCCAGATCGCGACATGCCGGGGATCAGCGCCAAACACTGACACAGACCAATCTTCAACCCCATGCCGACCGAAATATCATCAACGTCTAGGATCTGGGGCTGGGGCCGAAAGCGCTCCGCCAGCAAAATCAGAATTCCGCCGACAACCAAAGTGACAGAAACGACGACTGGACTGAATAACACGCCCTTGATGAAGTCATGCAGCAGCGCACCCAAAAGCATCGAAGGGAAAAAGGCGAGAATGACTGCCGCTGCGAACTGGCGCGACGCGGAGCTCGACGGCAGGGTGATGAAGACCCCCCACAGCTTTTCGAAATAAAGAACCACAACCGCAAGGACAGCACCCAGCTGGATCATGGTTTCGAAGGTGTCGGGCACGGCACCTGGCAAAAATTGCTCAGCCAAGATCAAATGGCCGGTCGAGGAAATTGGCAAAAACTCTGTCAGGCCTTCAATGATGCCCAGCAGGATAGCTACGAAATAATCGCTCATGACGTCCATTCAACTCTAAGCGCGCTCAAACGCCTCATGGCATGGCTTCTCGCGCAAAACTAGCCGAGGATGCACCTCATTAATAGGTATTTAATAGTACCTAAATGAACGCACAATACATCACCGATTCGCGACTAAGTCGCAGGCAGCTCAAGATCTTCTTTCGTAATAGGTACATAAAATTACCTATTTGTGCAGTTTTGGCTTGGCAAAGTGTGGGTTTGTCTGTAACGGACCCCAGTAGGGCGCAGCACGGTCCCTCCTGAAATCTTTGGAATTGCGAGAACATCATGGCCGAACGGCTCCTCAAATTCGTCAGCATTGACCCACAGACGCCGGAGAAGCGGCCTGCTTCGGCGCGTACGGCGGATTTTCATGAGATTTATGGTGAGTTCATCACGCAAAAGGCCAATGAGCAGGCGTCGCGCTGCTCACAATGCGGTGTGCCCTTCTGCCAAACGGGCTGCCCGCTCCAGAATAACATCCCTGATTGGCTGAAAATGACGGCTGAAGGTCGCCTTGAGGAAGCCTATGCGCTGTCCTCGGCCACCAATTCCATGCCTGAGATCTGTGGCCGCATCTGCCCGCAAGACCGCTTGTGCGAAGGCGCTTGCGTGATTGAGCAATCGGGTCATGGCGCCGTCACCATTGGTGCCGTCGAGCGCTATATCACCGAGACCGCTTGGGAGAATGGCTGGATTGAGCCGATCGTTCCGCCGAAGGAATTGGCAGAGCATGTCGGCATCATCGGCGCAGGCCCCGGCGGCATGGCCGCAGCGGAGGCCCTGCGCAACAAGGGCTATCAAGTCACCATCTATGACCGCTATGACCGTGCGGGTGGCCTTCTGATGTATGGCATCCCTGGCTTTAAGCTGGAAAAAGAAGTGGTGAACCGCCGTGTGGAGCATTTGAAAGCTTCGGGAGTGAAATTTGTGCTCAATTACGAAGTCGGTCGGGACGGCACCTTGGCTGACTTGCGCGGCACCCATGACAGCGTGCTGATCGCTATTGGCGTTTATAAGGCCCGCGCTTTGCCTTGCCCCGGCTCTAGCGGCGCCGGTGTTGTCGAAGCTCTCGATTATTTGACAGCTTCTAACCGCACCGGTCTTGGCGATTCTGTCGCGGATTTTGACAGCGGTGCTCTCAATGCTGCTGGCAAGCGCGTGGTGGTGATTGGGGGCGGCGATACCGCGATGGACTGCGTTCGCACCGCCATCCGCCAAGGTGCCGCCAAAGTTACCTGCCTCTATCGTCGTGACCGCGCCAATATGCCGGGCAGCGCACGCGAAGTCAGCAATGCTGAAGATGAAGGCGTAGCGTTTGAGTGGTTGGCCGCGCCCAAAGCCGTGCATTCAAACGAGGCGGGCGTCACCTCGGTTCTCGCAGCGCGCATGCGCCTAGGTGAGGCCGACGCGTCAGGCCGCCAAAGCCCTGAAGAAGTGGCAGGCGGAGAGTTTGATGTGCCTGCCGATCTGGTCATTAAGGCCTTGGGCTTTGACCCCGAGAATGTGCAGACCTTGTTCGACGAGCCTGCCTTAAAAGTCAGCCGTTGGGGCACCATTCGCGCTGACGCCATCACGGGGGAAACCTCTATCCCGAACGTCTTTGCTGCCGGCGACATTGTTCGCGGGGCTTCACTGGTTGTTTGGGCGATCAAAGACGGCCGAGAGGCCGCCGAACACATGCATACGGCGATGCGTAAACAGGCCCGCATGCGCGCCACCGCAGCCAAATTCGCGGCCCAGTAAGTCGCCCTTCACCTTGCAGATAAAGATAGGGCTTCGGCCCGCCAAAGGCACCAAATCATGACCTCTTCCTTCCCTCCCAGCGGCTCCAGCGCAATCGACCTGTATCTCAAAAACCGGCAGATTCTAACCGATGGCCATGCCTATAATCCTGAGGATGAGAAGGATTCCTGTGGCGTCGGCCTTGTCTGCGCACTCGATGGCAAGCCGCGGCGCGACATTGTTGCGATGGCGCTGAAGGCTCTGAAGAACGTTTGGCATCGCGGGGCCGTCGACGCAGACGGCAAGACCGGCGATGGCGCGGGCGTGCGGGTGGACGTGCCGCAAGACTTTTTCCGCGAGCAAGTGGCGCGCACTGGCCACAGCCCCACCGACGACCCCATCTGCGTGGGTATGATCTTCCTGCCGCGCACCGATTTTGGCGCGCAAGAAACCGCGCGCACGATTGTTGAGCGCGAAATCCTGAACTTTGGCTTTTACATCTATGGCTGGCGGCAAGTGCCGGTCGATGTCTCGGTCATCGGCGAAAAGGCCAATGCGACGCGGCCAGAGATTGAGCAAATCCTGTTCTATGACCCCCGTGGCCGCAGCGCGGAAGAGCTGGAGCGCACCTTATTCATCTGCCGCCGCCGAATTGAAAAGCGCGCTTTGGCATCGAGTGTTTCGGGCTTTTACGTCTGTTCCTTCTCGTCCAAGTCTTTGATCTACAAAGGTATGTTTTTGGCTGAGAGCATCGACAGCTTCTTCCCGGACTTGCAGGATGAGAAGTTTGTGTCGGCTGTGGCGATCTATCACCAACGCTATTCGACCAACACCTTCCCGCAATGGCACTTGGCCCAACCCTTCCGCATGTTGGCCCATAATGGTGAGATCAACACCGTTAAAGGCAATGTCAATTGGATGAAGAGCCATGAGATCCCAATGGCGTCTGAAGCCTTTGGGGACTATCAGGAAGACGTAAAGCCGATCGTACAAGCTGGCGGGTCAGACTCCGCCGCCTTGGACAATGTATGCGAAGTCCTCGTCCGTGCGGGACGCTCCGCCCCGATGGCCAAGGCGCTTTTGGTGCCAGAGGCTTGGGCCAAACAAGAAAACATCATGAAGCCCAGCCACATGGCGCTTTACGCTTATTGCAATGCGGTGATGGAACCGTGGGATGGGCCAGCCGCTCTGGCGATTTATGACGGTCGTTGGGCGGTTGCCGGGATGGATCGCAATGGCCTGCGCCCGATGCGCTATTCTGTGACGCAAGATGGTATTCTGGCTGTTGGCTCTGAAACCGGCATGTGCCCGCTCGATGGCCGCATCATCACCAAAAAGGGCCGCGTCGGACGCGGTGAAATGCTCGCCGTCGATATGGAGAAGGGCAAGCTCTATACCCATGAAGCCATCATCGACAAACTGGCCAGTGCGCATCCATACGTAAAGTGGAACTCCAATGTCGTGGACTTGGAAGCCCGCATCGGACCGGGACCAGAACCTAAGCTCTATTCGCGTCAAGAATTGCTACGCCGGCAAGTGGCTGCAGGCCTTACTTTGGAAGAATTGGAAGTCGTCCTCGCCCCTATGGCGGAAGAGGGAAAAGAGGCTTTGGGTTCGATGGGCGACGATTCCCCGCTGGCCGTGCTTTCCTCGCGCTATCGGCCGTTGTCGCACTTCTTCAAGCAGAACTTCAGCCAAGTGACGAACCCACCCATCGACCCATTGCGGGAAGAGCGTGTGATGAGCCTCAAGACCCGCTTCAAAAATTTGGGCAATATCCTCGCCCAAGACGCGACTCAGCAAGATGTATTCGTGCTAGACAGCCCGGCGCTGACCAACGGCATGTATGATCGTATGGTTGCCATGCTGGGTGCGGGCGTCGCCTTTATCGACTGCAGCTATGAGACGCCAGAAGATCCTGATCTTGCTGGTGCCGCCCTGCGTGAAGCTTTAGAGCGGATTAAGGCGCAAGCCGAGGACGCTGTTCGCGCCGGTCAAAGCCAATTGGTGTTGACGGACGAGCATCAGGGTGCCGGCCGGATTGCGGCACCGATGATCTTGGCCACTGGCGGCGTGCACGCACATTTGGTTGCCCGGGGCTTGCGGTCTTATTGCTCAATCACGGTGCGTGCAGCGGAATGCGTCGACACACATTATTTCGCTGTTCTGGTCGGCGTCGGCGCGACCTGCGTCAATGCCTATCTGGCGCAAGAAGCGATCGCGGACCGTCATGCGCGTGGTTTGTTAGGGACTTTGACCTTGAACCAAGCCGTGGTGAATTACAAAAAGGCGGTGGAAGCGGGCCTTTTGAAAATCCTGTCCAAGATGGGGATTTCGGTGATTTCCTCCTATCGCGGCGGCTATAATTTCGAAGCCTTGGGCCTATCACGGGCTTTGGTTGCCGACTTTTTCCCGGGCATGAGTTCGCGCATTTCCGGCATTGGTTTGCAAGGGATTGCCCTCAAGGCCCAAGCGATACACGCCAAAGCTTGGGAAGAAGCCGTTGTCAGCCTGCCCATCGGCGGGCTTTATAAGGCGCGCGCTTCGGGTGAGCCACACGCGCTGGAGGCCGCACAAATCCACCAGCTGCAGACAGCCTGCAATACGGGCTCTTATGCTGCCTATCAGAAATATGTTGGCCTGCTGAGCGGGCGTGCACCGATACAATTGCGCGACCTTTTGGACTTCCAAACTACCAGCAAGCCTGTCGCCCTAGAAGGCGTTGAGAGCCTCAACGAAATTCGCAAGCGTTTCAATACCCCGGGCATGTCGCTGGGGGCCTTGAGCCCAGAGGCGCACGGCACGTTGAACGTGGCGATGAACCGCATTGGTGCCAAGTCCGTCTCCGGCGAAGGTGGTGAAGATCGTGAGCGCTATAAGCCTCTGCCCAATGGCGATAATCCCAACAGCGCAGTGAAGCAGGTGGCTTCAGGTCGCTTTGGCGTGACGGCGGAATATCTGAATCAATGCCGTGAAATTGAGATCAAAGTTGCTCAGGGGGCTAAGCCCGGTGAAGGCGGTCAATTGCCCGGCTTTAAAGTGACCGAGATGATCGCGCGCTTGCGCCATGCCACACCGGGCGTGACCCTAATCAGCCCACCACCACACCATGACATCTATTCGATCGAAGATCTGGCCCAGCTGATCTATGATTTGAAGCAGATCAATCCCGAAGCCAAGGTTTGCGTGAAGCTGGTTGCCCAATCAGGCATTGGTGCAGTGGCGGCTGGTGTTGCTAAGGCCAAGGCCGACATTATTCTGATTGCAGGCAATGTGGGTGGCACAGGGGCATCACCCCAGACTTCCATTAAATTTGCCGGTATTCCCTGGGAATTAGGTCTGGCTGAAGCCCATCAAGTCCTGACGCTCAACAATCTACGCGACCATGTGGTGTTGCGCACGGACGGTGGTCTGCGGACAGGCCGCGATATCGTGATGGCCGCAATGCTGGGGGCTGAGGAGTTTGGCATCGGTACGGCGTCTTTGGTCGCGATGGGCTGCATCATGGTGCGTCAGTGCCATTCCAACACCTGTCCCGTGGGCGTCTGCGTCCAAGATGAAGCGCTGCGCCAACGCTTTACCGGTACGCCCGAGAAGGTCGTCAATCTGATGAGCTTTATCGCCGAAGACGTGCGCGAAATCCTCGCTAGCCTCGGCTTTAAAACCTTGAACGAAGTGGTCGGTCGCACAGATTTGTTGCGCCAGGTCAGCCGCGGGGCGGCAAATCTGGACGACCTAGACCTCAACCCGCTTCTGGTCCGCGTTGAAGGGGCCAAGCCAACCCGCTTTGGCACCGATAAGCCACGCGTGGAGGTGCCTGATACGCTGGACGCTCAAATCCTGCGCGATGCGGCCCCCTTCTTTGAACGGGGAGAGAAGATGCAATTGGCTTATGGCGTTCGCAACGTTCAGCGCGCCATCGGTACAAGGTCATCGAGCGCGATTGTGCGCAAGTTTGGCATGGGCGCACTGCCCGAAGGCCGCTTGACCGTGCGCCTAGAAGGCTCGTGCGGGCAATCCTTGGGTGCCTTTGGCGTGCAAGGTCTGACCTTGGACGTGGTGGGCGATGCCAATGATTATGTTGGCAAAGGCCTTTCGGGCGCGACAATTGTCTTGCGTCCGCCTTCAGGCTCTGGCCTGAGACCTGAGGAAAATGCGATCATCGGCAATACCTGCCTTTACGGAGCGACCTCAGGCGTGCTCTTGGCCTCGGGCCAAGCGGGGGAACGGTTTGCTGTGCGCAATTCAGGTGCTTCAGCTGTCGTCGAAGGCATGGAGGCCAATGGTTGTGAATATATGACCGGCGGCTTGGTGATTTCACTCGGCCCCGTTGGCGACAATTTTGCGGCCGGCATGACAGGCGGGATGGCCTATGTCTGGGACTCTGCAAACCGCTTGCCCAAGCTGATCAACCCCGACAGTGTCGTCTGGCGTCGGATTGGTAGCCCGCATTGGGAAAGCCAGTTCACGGAATTGCTGGAACGCCATGTCCAAGCCACTGGCTCACCTTTAGGGCGGCGGATTTTGGATGATATGGCGAACGAAATCGGCAATATTTGGCAAGTGGTGCCGAAGGAGATGCTGACCCGCTTGGCAGAACCCTTGGACGCTGAAGCTGCTCTCGCTTCTGCTTAATCGACCAAAACAGCCCGTAAGCGCTCGGCGGCGGCCTCCGGTGTGAGGTCGCGCTGGGCCATGGCCAGCATCTCGAAGCCCACCATGAATTTGCGGACCGTGGCAGAGCGTAACAACGGTGGGTAAAAATGCACGTGGAACACAAAGCCCGGGGCCGGGGCCTGCGTTGGGCGTTGGTGTAACCCCATTGTGTAGGGGAAAGGCGCAGCAAATAGGCGATCAAAGCTGGCCGTTAAACGCCGTAAGATATCGGCCAAATCGGCTTGTTCTTCTGCGCTCAATTCATCCAAGGCAGCCACCGGACGGCGAGGCAGGACCAAAGTCTCAAACGGCCAAGCCGCCCAAAACGGTACCAGTGCGACAAAGTGGGTGTTGGCACACAGAATGCGGGTGCCATCTGCCAGTTCTCGTTCCAGATAATCGATCAAAAGGGGCGAGCCGTTCTTGTCGAACCAAGCTGCTTGGCGCTCAACCTCAATCGCCAGTTCGTTCGGAACGCTAGATGTTGCCCAAATCTGGCCATGGGGATGGGGGTTGCTGGCCCCCATCATCGCGCCGCGATTTTCAAAGATGGTGACAGAAGCCAAGTCCGGGCGCGCGAATAATTCTTTCCATTGCGTCGTCCAGACTTCCACGACAGCGGTAATCTCTGCCCGTGTCATGCTAGCCATGGTTTTGGAATGGTCAGGCGTATAACAAATGACGCGGCAAACACCGGTTTCGGCTTCTGTGACCAGAATGGAATCGTCGGGAGGGCTGGCTTCCCCGTCAGGTCCCATGAGCGCTGGGAAGTCGTTATCAAATACCCAAACGCCGTCATAGGCGGGGTTAACCACCCCACCGACACGCGTATTGCCAGCACACAAATAGCAAGCCGGATCATAGGTCAGTGCTTCAGGGCGCGCGCTATTTCCCGTCTCCCCCTGCCAAGGGCGACCCATCCGGTGGGGGGACACAAGCACCCATTCCCCCGTCAACAAGTTTTGCCGCCGATGTGGCTTTTGGTCCGTCATAGCACTTCTCCGGCACCGGCTGCTGCCCGCACGACAAAGGCCCCGGGTCTTTGACCCAAATAGACAGAATACGCCTCCAAAATTGTCTCCAGCGCGGTGGCAGCACGGTCTGGCTGCACCAAAGCAATGATGGACCCACCAAAGCCGCCGCCCATCATGCGCGCCCCATACACACCTGCAGTGGCTTGGGCCAAAGCGGTTAGGCGATCCACTTCGGGGGTTGAGACTTCCATATCTGCCGCCAGACTGGTGTGGCTGGCATTGAGAAGGTGGCCGAGTTCGGTCAAATTACCCTTTATCAGCGCGGCCTCTGCCTTCTGGGTGCGGGCAATTTCGGTCAGCACATGGCGCGCGCGCTTTAAAGGATTGCCGCTCAATTGATCAAGCGCGCTGAGGTCTGTCACCTCAGCCAACAAAGCCACGCCCAAAGTGTGCGCTGCCGTTTCACAATCAGCACGACGGCTGGCATAGCCGCCACTTGTGTGCTGATGTTTGACGCCTGAATCGATGATCAGGAAGCAAGCCGTAGTGGGGAGCGGGATTGGCTGATACGCCAAAGTCGCACAATCCAACATTAGGGCATGGCCCTCTACACCGCAGGCGCTGGCAAACTGGTCCATGATGCCGCAGGCCATACCGACATAGTTGTTTTCGGCGGCTTGGGCGATCAAAGCGAGGTCCTTGCCAGTCACAGCACCGCCACTCAAGGCCAAACCAACGGCGACTTCGAGGGCGGCAGAAGATGAAACGCCGGCCCCCATGGGGACATCAGAGGCAATTGCGAGATCATAGCCTTCCACCGCTTGCCCCGCGTCGCGCAAAGCAAAGGCCACACCGGCGATATAGTCGCGCCAATCGCCCTGCTTTATAAAGTGATCCAGCGGCAGCTCGCCTTGGCCAAGGTCACTGCTGACTCTAAGAACATCCAACCCATTTGGACGGGCCGCTACCCAACACGCAAAGTCGATCGCGGCGGGCATGACTTTGCCGCCTGCATAATCCACATGCTCGCCAATGATATTGATCCGGCCCGGCGCACGAAAAAGTCTTGGCGTGCCGCCAAAAGCATCCTTAAAGCGTGCGAGGGCAATCTGAGACTGAGGTGATGTCGTCATGGCAACACCGCTAGGTCTATTTCGGCCCGCTGCCAAGATGGGACACGGACATGAAATTGGGCGTTTGCTATTATCCTGAACATTGGCCCGAAGCCATGTGGGCCGAGGACGCGAAGCGCATGGCCGAGATTGGTATCAGCCAAGTGCGGATCGGCGAGTTTGCTTGGAGCCGGATTGAACCTAAGCCCGGGGTGTTTGAGTGGAGCTGGCTCGACCGTGCGATTGAGACCTTGCATCAAGTGGGCTTGCACATTGTCTTGGGAACACCGACGGCGACGCCGCCCAAATGGCTGATCGATGCCCATCCAGATGTCTTGGCCGTCGATGCGCACGGCAGGCCGCGCCATTTCGGTTCCCGCCGCCATTATTGTTTCTCAAGCCTAACCTATCGGGCCGAGTGCGCGCGGATTGTGGAGGCTTTTGCTCGACGCTATGGCACCCATCCTGCGATTGCTTCTTGGCAGACCGACAACGAATATGGCTGTCACGATACGATTATCTCCTACTCCAAGGCGGCTCGTGAAGGATTTCGTACTTGGCTAGCAGCGAAATACCCGTCGATCCAAGCCCTCAATCAGGCGTGGGGCAATGTGTTTTGGAGCATGGAATATCGGAGCTTTGACGAAATCGACCCGCCGGTCGAGACTGTCACTGAAGCCAATCCAGCCCATCGCCAAGACTGGGCACGCTTTGCCAGCGATGAAGTTGCCGCCTTTGACCGTGTACAGACAGATATTTTGCGGGCCCATAGTCCGGGCCGGGATGTGCTGCACAATTATATGGGCATGTTCACGGCCTTTGATCATTTTAAACTGGGTGAGCAGCTCGATGTTGCTGCTTGGGATTCCTACCCGCTTGGCTTTTTGGAACAGGCTTGGTGGCCGGATGCCATCAAGGAGCGCTTTTTGCGCCAAGGCCATCCAGACTTTACCGCCTTTCATCACGACCTCTATCGCGGTGTGGGCCGCGGTCGCTGGCAAGTGATTGAACAACAGCCGGGGCCTGTGAATTGGGCACCGTGGAACCCCGCCCCCTTGCCTGGCATGGTGCGGGCTTGGACGTGGGAGGCGTTGGCCCATGGCGCTGAATGCGTTTCCTACGTCCGCTGGCGACAAGCCCCCTTTGCGCAAGAGCAAATGCATGCTGGCTTGTTGCGGCCAGACAGCGAGGAAGCAGAAGCAGCTGGCGAAGCCCGTCAGGTGGCCGCTGAGTTGGCTGCGGTTGCCGGAGCAACAACGACCAAAGCCCCCGTGGCGCTTTTGTTTGATTATGAAGCGATTTGGGCAAATCAGATTCAACCGCAGGGCCGGGATTATCGCGGCCTTGAACTCCTCATACACTGCTATATCGCCGCGCGAAGCGTGGGCTTGTCGGGAGATATCGTGCATAC
>JBEIEG010000023.1:0-17975 GCA_040383035.1 Hyphomonadaceae bacterium
GCCATGGATCAATTCGTCGGGGGAGGGATGTTGCTCAGTCATGCTGCTCAGTTAGGACAATTGCGCCGTCGGGGGAAGTTCGCAGGTGCAGGAGATTGGGTATTTGTGTGGTTCAGCGGTAAAGCCCCCTACAACTTCGCCCGTCGCAGGGCGCGCCAAGCCTCTAGCTTCTCGACAATGCGCGCCTCGGCACCATTCTCTGTCGGCTGATAAAGGTCCTGTGGGCCCATGCGGTCCGGGAAGCCGGATAGGCCTGAAATGCCGCCCGGGGCGTCGGGATCATAGACATAGCCTTTGCCATAGCCCTGTTCCTTCATCAGCGAGGTGGGGGCATTGAGGAAGCGCGCCGGAGGGGGTTCAGAGCCTGTTTGGGCGGCAAGGGCCTGTGCCTTCTTAAAGGCCACATAGGCGGCATTGGATTTGGGCGCGCAGGCTAGATGCAAAGTCGCTTGAGCCAATGCCAGCTCCCCCTCGGGCGAGCCCAAAAACTCAAACGCGTCGCGGGCAGCAATGGTGACGCGCAGTGCCGTCGGGTCCGCCAGACCAATATCCTCGCTCGCCATCCTTACCAAGCGTCGGGCGATGAAAAGCGGGTTCTCGCCACCATGCAGCATGCGCGCTAACCAATAAAGCGAAGCATCGGGATCACTGGCGCGGACTGACTTATGCAGGGCCGAGATCAGATTATAATGCTCATCTTTATTCTTGTCATAGGCCGGGGCGCGACGTTGCAAGAATTGGCTGAGGCCTGCACGGTCAAACGGTTGGTCAAAAGCGGCTTGAAACACCTCTTCCAACAAGGTCAAGAAATGGCGGCCATCGCCATCGGCAAAGTCCATCAGCGTTTGGCGGGCCTGTGCGTCCAAGGGCGCAGAGCGGCCATAATGGGTCTCAGCACGGGTTAGCAGCGTTTCAAGGCCTTCGTCTTCCAGCCGCTTCAGAACGAAGACCCGCGCGCGCGATAAAAGTGCGCCATTAATCTCAAAGCTGGGGTTCTCCGTTGTCGCACCCACCAAAGTGACAGTTCCCGCCTCGACATAGGGCAGAAAACCATCTTGCTGTGCACGGTTAAAGCGATGGATTTCGTCAACGAACAACAGGGTGCCGCGCCCCGTGGTGCGTAATTGCGCTGCGGCCTCAAACGCTTTGCGCAGATCGGCGACGCCTGAGAACACCGCTGAGATGGAGGTGAAGGCCAGATCAGACGTATCGGCCAGCAATCGGGCAAGGCTGGTTTTGCCCACGCCCGGCGGGCCCCACAGGATCATGCTGGACAGCCGCTTTTGCGCCACCATGCGGCCAATGGCCCCGTCAGGGGCCAAGAGATGATCTTGGCCGACAATATCGGCAAGGCTCGTTGGGCGCAGCACGTCAGCCAAGGGTCGGTTTAGCTCAGCTTCTAGTCCCGAGGCCGCAAACAGATCGGTCACAAGAACAGGACCGCCGTGATTTGCTGATCCCCGCGTTGGATCGTGACTTTGCCTCGCTGGCCCCCGCTGAGACGGTCAGAGAGGTCTTGCGACGATTGGATCGGCTCATCATTGATTTGCAAGATGATATCGCCGGGGCGAAGGCCAGCGCGGGCCCCTTCCCGAGCGCCATCCACGGCGGTGACGATTGCGCCGCGCGTGAACGGATCCACCCCCTGCTCCTCTGCCAAGGCTGGATTGATCGTGGCGATACTCACGCCATCAAAGCTGTGCCGTCCGGCCAGTACACGCGGCGTCTGTGCCTCACCCGGAGGGGCCGAGAGCTTACCGCGACTGGTACGAACTTGGCCTTGCCGTTGATAGGTGAACTCAACCGATTCACCGGGCTTGCGGGTCGCGGCTTGATATTTCAAACCAGAATCGTCGGCCACGGGCGCGCCAGCAAAGGCGGTAATCACATCGCCGCGTCGTAGGCCTGCTTCGGCCCCGGCAGAGCCCGGATAGACATCGGTCACCAAAATACCGCCCGGACGACTAAGCCCCAGCGAGCGAGCGACTTCTGCATCAACATTCTGGCCTTTGATGCCGGTCCAAGCGCGGATGACTTTGCCGTCGGTGACAGCCCCATCGACCACGCGCTTGACCATTTCAGCCGGAATGGCAAAGCCAACGCCAGCCGAAGTGCCAGAGCGGGAAAAGATCGCCGTATTCACGCCAACCAGATCGCCATTCATATCCACCAAGGCCCCGCCCGAATTACCCGGATTGATCGAGGCGTCGGTTTGGATGAAGAAGCTGTAGTCGGTAATGCCTACGTCGGTGCGGGCAAGGGCCGATATGATCCCGCCCGTGACGGTCTGGCCGACACCGAATGGATTGCCAATCGCCAGAACCTGATCGCCCACTTGGGCGTTTGAGGTGTCGGCAAAGCGTAAGGCTGTCAGCCGCTCCCCCTTGGTGTCGATGCGCAGCACGGCTAGATCGGTGCGCGGGTCAGTCAGGACGATTTTGGCCGGAAACTCCCGCCTGTCCCCCAATACGACGACCAATTCGGTGGCCCCATCGACCACGTGATTATTGGTGACGATAATCCCATCATCGCGCACCACAACGCCAGAGCCTTGGCTTTGGCTCGCGCGGTCTGGCATACGGAAAGCGCCGCCAAAGAAATCAACCGCCACCCGGCCGCGCTGGATCGAGCGCGCATAGACATTGACGACCGCCGCAGACGAACGCCGCACGATCGGCGCGTAGGAGGAGATGGCGTCAGACTTGGTGGCTGGAACCACTCGCGGCTGGGCTGGCGTGCTGGTTAGGGTGCTAGGGGCTATAGCGGCTGGTTTTTGGCCCGTGGCGACTTGGGCGATCAAGGGCACACCTGTCACGAGGCCCGCGCCCAACGCAGAAGCGGCAATCAATTTTAACATGCCGACCCGGCCTCCATTGGATGTCTGTTTGTTCATGGCTTCTATGAAGGCACCCTTCCTATGAACCGCAAGTGGCTCAATTGTGACAAATCAGTCAGACAAGGCAAGGGCCACGCAGATGTTACAGTGGCGCATCGCGCCATTGACCCGGTGCCAGATCGCCTAAAGCCCAGTCTCCAATCTGAACCCGCACCAGACGTAACGTCGGATGACCAATCGCCGCCGTCATGCGCCGGACTTGGCGGTTGCGCCCTTCGCGGATCGTCAGGCTGATCCAGCAATCCGGAATGCTCTTGCGCACCCGAATTGGCGGATTGCGCGGCCATAGGCCCGGATCGTCGAAGCGGGCAACGTTAGCAGGCCGTGTCGGCCCATCATTCAGCACCACCCCTTTGGCGAGGCCTTCGAGCGCCTCATCCGTAGGGATGCCTTCCACCTGCACAAAATAGGTCTTGGGTAGTTTGAACTGAGGGTCCGCGATCCTTGCTTGCAGCTTGCCATCATCGGTCAAGAGCAACAGCCCTTCACTATCCCGGTCAAGGCGGCCAGCGGGATAGACGCGCGGCACCTCCACAAAGTCCGCCAAAGTCTGCCGCCCCGCCCCGCCCGAAAACTGGCAGAGGACGTCATAGGGTTTGTTGAAGAGGATGAGGCGGGGCATGGAGAGGGTTATAGGGTGGCAACACGCGATGTGGATAGTCTCATCTGCTTAATCGGATATCCAAATTCGATGGACTTCTTAAGACGGCCGGCCCAAAACCACCCATTCGCCCATCGCGGCAATAAGCTCAATTGTTGGATATGATCTGATATCCTCTTCAGAGGACCCTCGTTCAAGCTCGCGTTCATAATACCACTGTTGAAAAGATGCGTAGTTCGCAATGATTCTTGCAGGTCCTATCGGAGACGCCCCAGCAGCCTGCACCATCCAATTTCGAACTTGCCTGACCGCCATGTCATAATTGCCGTCATGGGCTAACACATCCCAACCAGCTATGTCAGACAAGGATTTCTTTGTATCATAAATGGTATGTTCGAGCACAAGGATTGCTTTTGTCTTCATTGCACCATCGCCATACCGACGGGCCCCAAAGTCCATGCCGAGTTCGAACGGCATATTCATTCTGCAATACTCTCCTGGAACACCTGCTTTGCATTTACTCAAATCATGAATGCCGAATCCTGAACCGTAAATGAGTGCGGCAATTCGATCCAACCTACCCGTCGAATGATCCGCGGTTTCCGGCGCAAGACGTGGATAGAAACCAAGGTCCACCACACAAAATGCTATGGCCTGAAGTAAGGGAGAAAATTCTTTATCAAACGCACAAATTGATAAAAACAGAGTTGTCGAAAGTTGCTGCCATGCTTAACCCTTTGGGGAAGCCGGATCCTTTCCATAGGAATTCCGCTCTCTAATGCGCCCATCCTTGCCATGAATATAAAGCTCAGACTTTAAAGATTGAGCCCGCGCCCTAGCAACTTTAACCGCTTCGTCTTGGGTCGAATGCGTACTCGACGCCCTAGTCGACCCAGAACGAATGACGCGCCACCCATCCTTACTTGGCACCACATGCTGACTTTTCGCAGACATAGCTCCACCTCTATACTTAAGGTAACTCAACTCGATCAATTGGTCTAGCAGATAGTGTGAAAAATACGCTTTGGTGCATACACCTCTGCAGCCCCCACCCCAAAAACAAAAAAGCCGCCCCAGAGGGGCGGCCTTTTAATTCGATCAGAGCACTAAAGCTTATTCGTCGCCAGCAACTGGGCCGGAGTCTTTGCCCTTGGCGCTGACGTCGCGGTCGACAAACTCGATCACGGCGACGGCAGCATTGTCACCATGACGGAAGCCCGCTTTCATGATGCGCAGATAGCCACCAGCGCGATCGGCATAGCGTGGGCCGATGACGTCAAACAGCTTCTTGGTTTGGGTCTCGTCGCGCATGCGCGAAGCAACCAAACGACGCGAAGCCAAGTCACCCTTTTTAGCCAAAGTGATCAAACGCTCCAAAACTGGGCGCAATTCCTTTGCCTTTGGCAAGGTGGTCACGATTTGCTCGTGCTTCACCAAGCTGGCAGCCATGTTGGCGAACATGGCAGTGCGGTGTTCATGTGTCCGGTTCAGTTTCCGGTGTCCGTGACCGTGGCGCATTTCTATTTCTCCATCTGGCGACGTCTCGCGACGTTGCGTCTTGATTACATTTGGTCTTCGAACTTCTTAGCGAGTTCGTCGATGTTTTCAGGGGGCCAGTTTGGCGCTTCCATACCCAAATGGAGACCCATTTGTGCGAGGACTTCCTTGATTTCGTTCAAGGACTTGCGGCCGAAGTTTGGCGTGCGCAACATTTCTGCTTCGGTCTTCTGGATCAGATCGCCGATATAGATGATGTTGTCGTTCTTCAAGCAGTTTGCCGAACGCACCGACAATTCCAACTCTTCCACACGCTTCAACAAAGCTGGGTTGAATGGCAATTCTGGGCGGGTTTCTTCAACCTTTTTGGTCTTGGCTTCTTCGAAGTTGATGAAGACGTCCAATTGGTCCTGAATGATGCGCGCTGCATAAGCAATCGAATCTTCAGGCGTCATGGCACCATTGGTTTCAACTTCCATGACAAGACGGTCATAGTCGAGCACTTGACCTTCGCGGGTGTTTTCCACCTTGTAGGCAACGCGCTTCACTGGGCTATAGAGCGCGTCAACCGCGATCAGACCGATTGGCGCATCTTCAGGACGGTTTGCATCCGCCGTCACATAGCCCTTGCCGTTTTCAACAGTGAATTCCATGCGGATTTCAGCGCCGTCGTCCAGCGTGCAAAGAACCTGCTCTGGGTTCAGGATTTCGATGTCGCTACCGGCTTGGATTTCGCCAGCGGTCACTTCACCTGGGCCCTGCGCGCGCAAGGTCATGCGTTTTGGGCCGTCTGCATGCATGACCAAAGCCACGCCTTTGATGTTCAACACGATGTCGGTCACGTCTTCACGCACACCAGCAATCGAGGAAAACTCGTGGACAACACCGTCGATCTGCACCGAAGTAATGGCCGAGCCGCGCAGAGACGACAAAAGCACGCGGCGAAGCGCGTTGCCCAAAGTCATCCCAAACCCGCGCTCTAATGGCTCTGCGATCAGCTTTGCTTTACGCGCTGGATCGAAACCATGTTCAATGACCGTCTTATCTGGGCGGATCAACAGCTTCCAATTTTTTTCGAGCACCATGTAATCCTCTATATAGTCGGGGGCGAAACTTGTTTCGCCAAGTCAATAGTCAACCAAATGCGGGCCCGCGTGGACCCGCTGATACCGCGCGATTAAACGCGACGGCGCTTCGGTGGACGGCAGCCGTTGTGCGGGATCGGGGTCACATCACGGATTGAGCTGATGATGAAACCAACCGACTGCAAGGCGCGCAGCGCGCTCTCGCGACCAGAACCTGGGCCGGACACATTGACTTCGAGGTTACGGACACCGTGCTCAGCCGCTTTGCGGCCTGCATCTTCTGCAGCTACCTGAGCCGCATAAGGGGTGGATTTACGTGAGCCCTTAAAGCCCATCATGCCAGAGGACGACCACGAGATCGCATTGCCCTGAGGGTCAGCGATGGTGATCATCGTGTTGTTGAAGCTAGAGTTCACATGAGCCACCGCATTTGCGATGTTCTTGCGCTCTTTACGACGGACGCGGGTGGTATCTTTTGCCATTGTGTCGGTTCCAGACGAAAGCCAGCGGGCTCACGCCCGTTGGGGAAAAATAAATTAGCGCTTGACCTGCTTCTTGCCGGCGATCGGCTTAGCAGGGCCCTTGCGGGTGCGAGCGTTGGTGTGAGTACGTTGGCCACGAACAGGCAAGCCGCGACGATGGCGAAGGCCACGATAGCAACCAAGGTCCATCAAGCGCTTCACGTTCATCGAAACTTCGCGACGCAGGTCGCCTTCGACAACATATTCACGGTCAATGGTTTCGCGGATCTGGAGGACTTCGGCGTCCGTCAATTGGTTCACACGGCGCTCTGCCGCGATTCCCACTTTTTCACAGATCTCTTGGGCTTTGGCAGCGCCAACGCCATGAATGTATTGCAGCGCGATCAATACGCGCTTGTTCGTCGGTATGTTGACGCCAGCTATCCGGGCCACTTTGTCTCTCCATTCACAGCCCCACCCCCTTGCGGAGGATCTGCGCCGTGCGGTCAATCTATTGTTTTAAGGCCTGTTTTTCAAGGAACAGACCAGGAGTTGCGCAAAACGACGCAAAACCAACCACCCGGTCATCCCGGTCGGTTGGCTTGCGTCCTTTAACGGAAGAGGGCTTGTTAATGCGATGCCACAGGTAAGTCAACGCTTCGCGCTGAAATCTGCCCCAGGTTTACAGCCCAGCCAGCGCCGTATCGATGGCGGAAGCCACAGCATCCATACTGGCCATGCCGTCGACTTCACGCAACGCGCCCCGGTCGCCATAAAACGGCAAAAGCGGCGCGGTTTGGGTGTTATAGGCTGACAAGCGCTTAACAAAGGTCTCTGGATTATCGTCAGAGCGGCCTTGATCTTCAAAGCGCTTAGTAATGCGCGCCAAGAGCTCTTCATCATCGACCACCAAGCGGATAACCAGATCAATCCGCTGACCGCGCGACGCTAACAAACCATCTAGGGCTACGGCCTGCGCGGTCGTGCGCGGGAACCCGTCATAGATAAAGCCCGCGACACCGGGGTTCTTGGTGATCTGATCATCAATCAGTTCAATGACGATTTCATCGGAAACGAGCGCGCCTGAATCCATAACGGCGGCCACGCGCTGACCTAATTCAGAACCAGATGCACGGGCCGCGCGCAGCATGTCTCCAGTCGACAGCTGGACGAAGCCCCGCCCGTCAACCAAGCGCTTTGCTTGTGTGCCCTTCCCCGCCCCAGGAGGGCCGAACATGATCAAATTCATCATCTTAGTTTCCCCCTTTAGGATCGAGCTTAGGCTTTAGAACTTACCGTCCACGCCCTTTTAGCTTAGACCTTTTGATCATACCCTCATACTGGTGTGCCAGCATATGAGATTGGATTTGCGCCACCGTATCAATTGTCACGGAGACGACAATGAGCAACGATGTCCCACCCAGATAAAATTGCATGCCGAACTGCGAGCTAACAATTTCAGGGACAAGACAGACAATCACAAGATAGATCGCTCCGATCAAGGTCAAGCGGCTCATCACCATATCTAAGTAATCGGCTGTTTTCGCGCCGGGCCGAATCCCCGGCAAGAAGCCACCTTGCTTGCGCAAATTGTCCGCCGTCTCCTCGGTATTGAAGACAACCGATGTGTAGAAGAAGCAGAAGAACAAGATCAGCAAGCCAAACAACACGATGAACATCGGCTGTCCGTGCGACAGAAGCCCAGCGGTGGTTCTAATCCCCTCTTGCAAGACGACCCGCCAGTCCGGCGCGTTTTCTGGCAATTGGCCGCTTGCCAAGAAACCGGCAGCAGTGGCGGGCAACAACAACAGAGATGACGCAAAGATCGGAGGGATCACGCCGGCAGTATTGATCTTGAGAGGCAAGAAGGACTGCTCACCCGTCGTCATTTTGTTGCCGACCTGGCGCTTAGGATATTGGACGACGATGCGGCGCTGCGAGCGCTCGACAAACACGATTAATACAATGGCAGCGGTTAAAATCACCACGAGGGCCAGGATAGCAAAACCCGAGATTGAGCCTTCCTGGGCCAATGTCAAAGCCCGGAAGATAGCCTTGGGTACTTCTGCCACAATACCCGCGAAAATGATCAAGGAGACGCCATTACCGATACCACGAGCGGTAATTTGCTCACCAATCCACATCAAGAGCATCGTCCCGCCGGTCAAGGTGATGACGGTTGAGGCGATAAACATTGGACCCGGATCAATCACAACGCCGGGCGAGCTCGCCAAACCGTTCGCAATGGTCAAGGACTGGGCAACGGCCAAAACAACGGTCAGATAACGCGTGTACTGAGTGAGTTGCGCGCGCCCCGATTCACCTTCCTTTTTCAGCTGCTCCAATCGACCTGGGAAGGACGAGAGCAATTGGATGATGATGGAGGCGGAAATATATGGCATCACGTTAAGGGCAAAGACCGCCAAGCGTTCCACCGCACCACCGGAGAACATGTTGGCCATGCCCAAAATGCCCTGCTGCGCTTGCGAGAAGGCGCGGGCAAATGCTTCTACGTCAATCCCGGGGATCGGGATAAAGGTCCCGAGGCGGTAACAGATCAAAGCGATAACGGTGAAAATAATCCGCGCATGCAGATCTTTGGCCTTCGCAAAGGAAGCGAAGTTCAAATTACGGGCAAGTTGCTCGGCTGCTGAAGCCATGGAACGTGGTGCCTTCCAAAAATGAAAAGCGCGCCTAAGCGGAAATCCGCCTGGCGCGCCAAAAAGAGGTACGCAACCCCCATATCGGGGATTGCGCATCAGACCTCAAGGGCTCAGGCTGCTTGCTTCTCAGCTTTGACCTTGCCGGTTAGGGTGATTTTGCCACCAGCTGCTTCAATTGCTGCGATTGCAGCCGCCGACGCGCCAGTCACGATGAGTTCAACTTTACCGCCGATCTCACCCTTGTTCAGGATCCGCACGCCATCGCGAACGCGACGCACCAACCCAGAAGCAACCAAAGCCGCTTCATCGATTGGCTTACCAGCATCCAAGCGCCCTGCTGCGATCGCCTTGGCCAAAAGGCCCAAGTTCACCCAAGCATGGTCCTTGGTGCAGCGGGCGTTAAAGCCACGCTTTGGCACGCGCATGTGGATTGGCATCTGACCGCCTTCGAAGCCATTGATCGAAACGCCGCGACGCGACTTTTGACCTTTGACACCGCGACCGGAAGTCTTGCCTTTACCCGAACCAACACCGCGACCAACCCGCATGCGGGCTTTGGTTGCGCCTTCGTTGTCGGACAATTCATTCAATTTCATGGTGTTCCTAAAGCACGCTTACGCGCGCTCCTCCACGACTTGAACCAAATGCGCAACCTTGGCGATCATCCCGCGGACAGCAGGTGTATCTTCAAGTTCACGAACCTTGTTCATTTTGTTCAGGCCAAGCCCGACCAAGGTTTCCCGCTGGTCGAAGCGACGACGAATGGGCGAACCCGTTTGTTTAACAATAACAACAGCCACGATTAGCCCTCCGAGCCTTCGACGCCGCTGGCACCGTCTTTACGACGAACCAGAACGTCAGCGACCTTCAAGTTGCGCTTGTTGGCGACCTGACGGGGCGAAATTTGCTCGCCCAAAGCGTCAAATGTTGCGCGCACCATGTTGTAAGGATTGGACGAACCCAAGGACTTGGAAACCACGTCTTTAATGCCCAACACTTCAAACACAGCCCGCATTGGACCACCAGCGATCAAGCCGGTCCCTGGAGGGGCCGAGCGGACGATCACTTTACCAGCACCCCAACGCCCAGCGGCATTGTGATGCAAGGTGCGGCCTTCGCGCAGCGGGATACGCTGCATGCGGCGCTTAGCTTCTTCGGTTGCCTTACGGATTGCTTCAGGAACTTCGCGGGCTTTGCCCTTGCCGAACCCTGCACGACCCTTTTCGTCACCGACGACGACCAGAGCGGCAAAACCAAAGTTCTTACCACCCTTCACAACCTTCGCGACGCGGTTAATCGCGACGAGACGGTCTACGAATTCGCTATCGCGCTCTTCGTTCTTTTGTTCACGTTCCGGCCTGCGAGCCATCAGATCTACTCCTTAGAACTCAAGGCCGGCTTCACGCGCGGCGTCGGCGAGCGCTTTGACGCGCCCATGATACAAATAACCACCACGGTCGAAAACCACTTGCTTTACGCCCTTTTCAATGGCGCGCTCAGCCAGCAATTTACCAACGGCGACTGCATCGTCCAGCTTTTGGCCTTCAGCGGCACGCAAAGCGGCCTCCAAGGAAGAAGCCGAAACCAGCGTAACACCCTTGGCGTCGTCGATGATTTGTGCGGAAATATTTTTGGACGAGCGATGAACCGAAAGCCGCAAACGGCCGTTGGCCAAAGCCCGAAGACGGGAGCGCGTACGAAGTGTGCGCTTGGTCTTTAATGCTAATGAAGATGGCATTATTTCTTCTTGCCTTCCTTGCGACGGACGGTTTCGCCAGCATAACGGACACCTTTGCCCTTGTAGGGCTCGGGCGGACGATACTTGCGAATTTCCGAGCAAATTTGACCCAGCTCTTGCTTGTCTTTGCCGGTGATTTTGATTTCGGTTGGCTTAGGCACCGCAAACGTCACACCTGCTGGTGCTTTGTAGACGATTGGGTGTGAATAGCCGAGCGACAATTCAAGATCTTTGCCCGCCAACGCAGCACGATAGCCGACGCCGACGAGTTCGAGCGTACGCTCAAAGCCCTTGGTGACGCCTTCAACCATGTTTGCGATCATCGAGCGCGACATGCCCCACAAGGAGCGAGCCAGTTTCGAGTCATTCTTAGGGGTTACCACGATGACGCCGCCTTCAATGACGACCGAGACTTGCTCGTGCACCTTGAAGGACAATTCGCCTTGTGGGCCTTTTGCTTTGATGATGTCGCCGTCGATCGTGACGGTGGCACCAGCCAAAGCGACAGGTTGTTTGCCGATACGTGACATTCTCGGCTCCCTTAGTAGACGTGCGCGAGGATCTCGCCGCCGACGTTATTAGCCCGAGCAGCCGCATCCGACATCACGCCCTTAGGCGTGGAGAGGATGGCGATACCCAGACCGTTACGCACGAGCGGAAGGTCCTTCACAGAGGAATAAACACGACGGCCAGGCTTCGAAATGCGCTTGATCGTATCGATCACGGGCGCACCGTCGAAATACTTAAGTTGGATTTCCAACTCAATCTTGCCGTTGATTTCGATATCCCCATAACCACGGATGTAACCTTCGCCGACGAGAACATCGAGGACGCGGGCACGCAGTGTGGACTTTGGGGTGGTGACAGTCGAACGGTTCCGCATTTGAGCATTGCGGATCCGAGTGAGCATGTCGCCGACGGGATCGTTCACTTGCATGACAACCCTCCCTTACCAGCTAGCTTTTGTCATGCCGGGGATCATGCCAGCGGACGCAAGGTCACGCAGCGCAATCCGCGACATGCGGAGCTTACGATAGAAAGCGCGGGGACGACCTGTCACCTCGCAGCGATTGCGAACACGGTTTTCGGCCGAGTTGCGCGGAAGCTCCGCCAGCTTCAAACGAGCCGCAAAGCGTTCTTCTAGTGGCAGATTCTCATCGGTCGCGATTGCCTTGAGGCGCGCGCGCTTAGCCGAGAATTTCTTCACTAGGGCCTTACGGTGGTCATTGCGGTTGATAGCACTTTTCTTCGCCATGATATCAGTTCCGGAATGGGAAGTTGAACTCTGAAAGAAGGGCTTTCGCTTCTTCATTCGTGCGAGCCGTCGTACAGACGATGATGTCCATGCCCCAGATCTGGTCGACCTGATCATAGTTGATTTCAGGGAACACGAGGTGCTCCTTGAGGCCCATGGCGTAATTCCCACGGCCGTCAAACGACTTGCCGTTGAGACCACGGAAATCCTTCACGCGCGGAAGCGCGATGGTGATCAGGCGGTCGAGGAATTCGTACATGCGTTCTGCGCGCAAGGTAACCTTCGCGCCAACTGCCATGCCTTCACGCAGCTTGAAACCAGCGATCGACTTACGGGCTTTGGTGGTGACTGGCTTTTGACCAGCAATCGCACTCAAAGCAGCCAAAGCCGACTGCATCTTCTTGCTGTCTGCAACGGATTCACCAACACCCATGTTGATCACGATCTTATCGAGACGTGGAATCTGCATGGAATTGGTATAGCTGAATTTCTCTTGCATCGCGGCGCGGATGCGCTCGTTATACTCGGTCTTCAGACGGGCTTGATAAGTTTGGGTCTCAGACATCGCCGATCACCTCCCCAGAACGCTTGGCAACACGGACTTTACGCCCGTCATCCAAGGTTTTGAAACCGACCCGGGTTGGCTTGCCATCCGTAGGGTCCATGTAAGCAACGTTGCTGATTTGAAGCGGAGCTTCAAACGAACGAATGCCAGCTTCTTGGGCTTGGGTCTGCTTCTGGTGCTTTTTGACCATGTTCACGCCCTGGACCACCAAACGGTTTTCCTTGGGGAGAACTTTGACCACTTCACCAGTCTTGCCCTTATCCTTGCCCGTCAGGACAACGACCTTGTCACCCTTTTTAAGTTTCGCAGCCATCCTAGAGTACCTCCGGAGCCAACGAAATGATCTTCATGTGGTTCTTAGCGCGGAGTTCGCGCGGAACCGGTCCAAAGATCCGGGTGCCAATAGGCTCATGCGAGTTATTCACGAGTACAGCTGCACTCCGGTCGAACCGGATGGTGGAGCCGTCTTTACGCTTGATGTCCTTTGCGACGCGAACGACAACGGCCTTACGGACGTCACCCTTCTTCACGCGGCCACGTGGAATTGCCTCTTTGATGGAGACAACAATCACGTCGCCGACGGACGCATAACGACGCTTCGAACCGCCAAGTACTTTAATGCACATGACGCGACGAGCCCCGGAATTGTCCGCGACATCCAGATTTGTTTGCATCTGAATCATATTCGATCCTCTTCTATTAGCCCGTATCGGACAGCACTAGCTGCCGACGCGACCAATCACTTCCCACCGCTTCAGTTTGGACTTAGGCGGGCATTCCTGGATCTGCACGACCTCACCCGTTTTGTACGCATTTGCGTCATCATGGGCATGGTAGCGCTTCGAGCGGCGCACCGTCTTTTTAAGGACTGGGTGAAGAAAGGTCCGTTCAACCTTCACGACGATGGACTTATCGCCTTTGTCGCTCACCACGACGCCCTGCATCATACGCTTTGGCATCGATTACTCCTTAAACAGCCGTTGCTGTGGTCTTCTCGCGCATCATCGTCTTGACGAGCGCGATGTCCTTGCGGACCTGGTTGATGCGATGGGTCTTTTCAAGTTGACCTGTCGCACGTTGGAAACGCAAGTTGAATTGCTCTTTTTTCAGCTTGAGCAGCTCTTCTTGCAATTGGTCGGGCGTCAAAGCCCGCGCGTTAGCGGCTTTCATAGTGGACGCTCCCTTACGCCAGACCGAAGTCGGCACGTGAAATGATCTTGCACGCGATTGGCAGCTTAGCAGCGCCTAAGCGCAACGCTTCTTCTGCAATCTCTTGTGCAACACCGTCGATTTCGAACATGATCCGACCAGGCTTAACCCGTGCGGCCCAAAATTCTGGTGAACCCTTGCCCTTACCCATCCGAACTTCGTTTGGCTTCTTGGACACTGGCACGTCTGGATAAATACGGATCCAGACTTTTCCTTGACGCTTCATTTGACGCGTGATGGCACGACGGCAAGCTTCGATCTGACGCGCGGTGACGCGCTCAGGTGCCAAAGCCTTCAAGCCATACATGCCGAACGACAGGGTAGCCCCGCCGGTCGCAGCACCATGGATGCGGCCTTTGAACTGCTTGCGGAAGCGGGTACGTTTAGGTGACAACATGTTTCAGTTCCTCCCTTACGCGCCAGCTTGAGCCGCGTCGCCACGACCACGGCCACGGCCACGGTTGTCACGATCGTTGCGATCATTGCGTGGACGACGATCTTCACGATCATTGTCGCGGCGGGGACGTGCGTCACCCACTTCAGCTGCACGCTTGTCTTGAGCCATTGGGTCGCGCTCAAAGATTTCGCCTTTGAAGACCCAGCATTTGATGCCGATGATGCCATAAGCCGTGGTGGCTTCTGCGACGCCATAATCAACGTCAGCCCGCAAGGTGTGCAAAGGCACGCGGCCTTCACGATACCATTCGGTCCGCGCGATTTCAGCACCGCCCAAACGACCAGCAACGGTGATGCGGATCCCGCCAGCGCCCATGCGCATGGAAGATTGCATCGCGCGCTTCATCGCACGGCGGAAAGCCACGCGACGTTCGAGCTGTTGGGCAACGCTTTCAGCAACCAAGGTTGCATCCAGCTCTGGCTTGCGGATTTCGACCAAGTTCAAGAACACTTCCGCGTCCTTAACGATCCCGGTCAGATCCTTACGAAGCTTTTGAATGTCTTCGCCTTTTTTACCGATTACAATGCCTGGACGCGCTGTATAAACCGTCACGCGGCACTTCTTGTGTGGACGCTCGATCACGATGCGCGACACACCAGCTTGTTTCAGCTTCTTTTTCAAGAAAGCACGAACCGCGATGTCTTCATGAAGAAGCTTCGCATATTCGCCTGTGTTAGCATACCAGCGGCTGTCCCACGTCCGGTTAATGCCCAGACGCATGCTGATTGGATTGACCTTCTGACCCATCAGGCCGCTCCTTCCATCTCACGCACAACGATGGTGATGTGCGAGAAGGGCTTTTCAATACGAGCGCCGCGACCGCGAGCCCGGGTGTTCATACGCTTCATAACCAGACCTTTGCCGACAAAGGCTTGGGCAACGACCAGAGCATCGATATCGAGCCCATGGTTGTTTTCGGCGTTTGCGATGGCCGATTGCAGGCACTTGCGAACGTCGATGGCAATGCGCTTTGGCGAAAACTGAAGTTCAGCCAAGGCCTTGTCCACTTTCAAGCCACGAATGCTTTGTGCGACGAGGTTCAGCTTTTGGCCGCTGGTCCGCAGGTTGCGGGCTTGGGCCAAGGCTTCCTTGTCAGACAAGGCGCGAGGGGTTTTTGCTTTTGACATGCGCCTACCTCCGCTTCGACTTCTTGTCCGCGCCGTGACCGAAATAGGTACGGGTTGGAGCAAATTCGCCGAACTTATGGCCAACCATTTCTTCCGAAACATTCACAGGCACAAACTTGTGACCATTATGAACCTGGAAGGTCAGGCCAATAAACTGAGGCATAATGGTGGAGCGACGCGACCAAGTTTTGATCGCTTCACGACGAGGAGATTCCGTCGCCTTCTCCGCCTTGGCGAGGAGGTAACCGTCCACAAACGGACCTTTCCATACCGAACGAGGCATAGTCTTAAGCCTTCTTTTCGTGACGACGACGGATAATCAACCGGTCAGTCGTCGTGTTGCTGCGGGTTTTAGGACCGCGGGTTTTCTTACCCCAAGGGGTTACGGGGTGGCGACCGCCAGAGGTACGGCCTTCGCCGCCGCCATGTGGGTGGTCAACCGGGTTCATGGCAACACCACGAACCGAAGGACGAATGCCCAACCAACGCGAACGACCGGCCTTACCCGAGTTTTCGTTCATATTGTCTGGGTTGGAAACCGCACCAATGGTGGCGATGCAGTTATCTGGAACCATGCGCAACTCGCCCGAGGACAAGCGGATCTGAGCATAACCGGTGTCGCGACCAACCAATTGGACGTAGCAACCAGCCGAACGTGCGATTTGAGCGCCCTTCAAAGGCTTCATTTCGACGTTGTGAATGATCGTGCCCACTGGGATCGACTTCAACAACATGGCGTTGCCTGGCTTCACGTCGACCTTTTCGCCGGCGACAATGCTGTCACCAACGGCAAGGCGCTGAGGAGCCACGATATAGGACAGCTCACCATCTTCGTACTTGATCAGTGCGATGAAGGCGGTGCGGTTTGGATCATATTCCAAACGCTCAACCGTTGCTGGCATATCCCACTTACGACGCTTGAAGTCGATGATGCGATAGGTGCGCTTGTGACCACCGCCCGAACGGAACGAAGTCACGCGGCCGGTGTTGTTGCGACCACCCGTTTTGGTCAAGCCTTCGGTCAACGCTTTAACCGGCTTGCCCTTGTACAAGGACTTACGGTCAACGATCACCAGCTGGCGACGACCTTCAGAGGTCGGCTTGAATGTCTTGAGTGCCATTCCTTAGAGCCCCGTCGTCACATCAATCGTCTCGCCTTCGACCAGCGTGATGATTGCTTTCTTGAAGTCGTTCCGCTTGCCCATCACGCCCTTAAAGCGCTTGGTCTTGCCTTGAACGCGAATGGTGTTGACGGCTTTCACCTTCACCTTAAAGAGCGCTTCAACAGCTTCTTTAATGGCAGGCTTGGTTGCCGTCAGCGGCACCTGGAAGATCACCTGGTTCACTTCAGAGAGCAAAGTGCCCTTTTCCGTGATCCAAGGGGCCAGGATGGTATCGTAGTGGCGTTCGGAAAGTGCCATTATGCAGCCTCCCCTTTGCTTGCAAAGCGTGCCGAGATGGCTTCAATCGCTTCACGCGACAAAACCAGCTTATGGCGACGCAGGACGTCATAAACATTGAGACCAGCAGCTGGCAGAACATCCACGTTAGGAACGTTACGCGCTGCAAGTTGGAAGTTGGTGTCGACTTGTGCGCCGCCGATAACCAAAGCATTGGTCAGGCCGAGCTTGCCGAAGTTCTCCAACAACACCTTCGTCTTTGGTGCATCCAAAGCCGCTTGATCCAAAATGATCAGCGATCCTTCAGCAGCCTTAGCCGAGAGAGCCATTTTCATGCCCAAAGCGCGAACTTTTTTGTTCAAGCTGTGTGCATGCGAACGTGGGTGTGGGCCGTGAGCCACGCCACCGCCCCGGAAGATCGGCGCGTTGCGGGAACCGTGACGTGCGCCGCCAGAACCCTTTTGCTTGCCGAACTTGGAGTGCGTGCGCGAAACATCGCCACGATTTTGGGTGTCATGCGTACCAGCGCGGCGCTTGGCCAACTGATAGCGCACCACGCGGTGCAAGATGTCGGCACGAGGTGCCACACCGAAAATGGCGTCGTCCAGCTCTACCGAGCCAGCCTTGCTGCCATCTAATTTCAGGACGTCGAGTTTCATTATTCGGCTCCCTCTTGAGTTTCGACAGGAGCCGCAACTTCGACTTCAGCTTGAACGATCTTCAGATCGCCTGGCTTACGGAACGCGGCTGGCTTTGGCAGGTCAGCAGGAGCTGCTGACTTCACCGCATCGCGGATTTCAACCCAAGAACCTTCAGCACCTGGAACAGCGCCACGGATCAGGATCAAGCCACGCTCTACATCGGTACGAACGATGACGAGGTTTTGGGTGGTGACGCGCTCAACACCATAGTGTCCAGCCATCTTCTTGCCCTTGAAAACCTTACCTGGGTCTTGGCGTTGGCCAGTCGAACCATGCGAACGGTGCGACAGAGACACACCGTGCGTTGCGCGCAAACCACC